>JBAPYD010000028.1:0-2920 GCA_049284555.1 Chromatiaceae bacterium
GAGTCACAGCCCGAGGGCCTCGCGCACCGCGGGAACCAACCGGGCCCGAATGTCGTCTCGCACCCCGATGAACGACTCCAGCGGCTCGCCGTGGGGGTCGTGGAAGGGCAGATGGATGGAAGGCACCGGCCGGGGGAAGACGGGGCAGGTCTCCCTGGCGTTGTCGCACACGGTCACGACGAGGTCGATGTCCTCGCCCAGCACGGCGTCCACGTCCTTGGGGTGAAGGCCCTCGGTCGGCAGCCCGAGGTCCTGTAGCGCCGCGATGGCCCCATCGGCCACCTTGGGCTGGGGTTGCGTGCCCGCGGAGAGGGCCCGTACCCGTCCGGCGAGATCGTGATTCAGCAGGACTTCCGCCATCTGGGAGCGGCACGAGTTACCGGTACAGAGGATCAGGACGGTTTTCACGGCGGGCGCGCTCATGGGCGGACTCCTTCATAGAATCGAATGGTTGATGATGGGGGGCACGAACGCGTCGGGAGGCGCAAGCGTCTGAGCATGGGTCCCGTTGTGACCAAGCGGCTCAGCCACCGATCCGGTCGATCTCTGCCAGCGCGGCTTGCGCCACGTTGTCCGGAAGCGGCACGTAGCGCAGTGCCTCGGCATAGCTCTGCCCCTCGGTTAGCGCCCAGCGCAGCAGCGTCTTGACGGCGTCCGCCCTGTCTGGGTCCGCGTCGCGTTGGCGCAGTAGGGCCCAGGTGTAGGTGACGATGGGGTAGGAGCGGGACCCCGCCGGGTCGGTGATGACCACGGCGAGATCCTCCGGGATCTCGTCCGAGCCCCCCGCCAGTGCCCGCTGGCCCGTCTCCACGTTGGGGGCGACGAAGCCCCCGGCGCGGTTCTCTAGCCAGGCCAGGGCGAGCTGCAGGCGCTCGGCGAAACCGGCCTCGACATAACCGATGGAGCCCTCCGTGAGCTTGATGCGTCCGGCGACGCCTTCGTTGCCGCGGGCGACCATGGCACCGCCGGGCCAATCGATCAGCTTGCCGATGCCGGGACCCTTGGCCCAGGCCTCGCTGATGGCCGCCAGATGGTTGGTGAACGCAAAGGTGGTGCCGCTCGAATCCAGGCGGGCGACGACTTGGATCAGCTTCGGCGGCAACTCCATGCCGGGGTTGGCAACAGCGATGCGCGGATCGTCCCAGCGGTAGATCGTGCCGCGGAAGATGTCCGGGTAGACGTCCCGCGGCAGGTTCAGCGGTCCTCGAATGCCGGGCAGGTTGTAGGCGATGGCGATCATGCCCGCCGTGACCGGGATCTGCGCGACCCCGTCCTGAACCCTGGCCGCCTCCTCTGGGCGCAGAGGGGCATCCGTCGCGCCGATATCCACGGTTCCGGCCAGGAAGCGGTCGATGCCCTCACCGCTTCCCACCGAGTTATAGGTCAGAGCGAGCTCGGGATGCTGCGCTATGTAGGCTTCGATCCACTGGTTGAAAATGGGCGCGGCGAACGAAGACCCCGCCGCTGTCAGGGTAGTCCCCGTGTCAGGCGCTTCGCTGCTCTGGGCGGAATCCGAGCTGGGTCCGCAGCCTCCGATCAGTGGTAGCACAAAGACTAAGACGAGAAGCATCACCACAAATCGCGTGAGGGTCGTCATGGTGTTCCCCTGGTAGGCCTTGAGGGCTTTGATAGACGTTTGGATGCGGTTTCGGGCCAGCTACACGGGCCGATGTCCGTTACCCCGAGGATTCGGCGTCGCTGGCTGGGAGACGCCCGATTTCGTCCAGCTTCTCCTGCAGCTTGAGCTTGTCGAGGGATTCGAACGGTAGGTTGACGAAGATGGCGACGCGGTTCTGCAGCTCACGGAAGGCTTGGCGGAAGGCCATCATGCGCGCCACCTCGTCGCCCGCGACCGCCGCTGGATCGGCGATCCCCCAGTGGGCGGTCATGGGCTGCCCAGGCCACACCGGGCAAACCTCGGCGGCGGCGCGGTCGCAGACAGTGAAAACGAAGTCCATCCGGGGAGATTCGGAGGTCGCAAACTCGGCCCAGTCCTTGCTCCGCAGCCCCTCGGTCGGATAGTTGTTGCGCTTGAGGACCTCGATGGCCAGGGGATGGACCGCGCCCTTGGGGTGGCTACCAGCGCTGTATGCGCGGAAGCGGCCCCGGCCGAAGCGGTTGAGGAGGCACTCCCCGAAGATGCTGCGGGCCGAGTTACCGGTACAGATGAACAGGGCGTTGTAGGTCTGCTCAGTCACGGTTGCTCTCCTCTCCAAGTTGTGCTTGCGATTGCGGGTGCCGGGGGCGGCAGCTCAGGCGCATGTCTCGTTCCCCAGGCGCTCGGCGTGCGGAGGGGTCTTAGGCGCAACAGGACGCCCCGGGGCGATTGGGCATCTCGGCGAGGACGGCGGCATCCTCGCGGTAGGGCGCTTGATCCTTCACTCCGCGTGCCGTCTGCTCCAGGATCTGCGTGACCCAGGCTGGGAGTTCCGGGTTGATGCGGTAGTAGACCCAGATGCCTGCGCGCCGGTCCGTCGCCAATCCGGCCTCCCGCAGTTGCGCCAAGTGGCGTGAGACGTTGGGCTGAGAGAGGCCCAGCGCGTAGGTCAGCTCACACACACAGAGCTCCCCCTGACCCACCAACAGCATCAGGGCGCGCAGTCGCGTGTCGTGGGCCATCGCGGCGAAGAGGCTGTCCGGGGCAACAAGCATGAGCGGAATATACACTCCGCAACATATATGGAATAGTGAATGTTTCGTTTCTCCGCGATCCTTGCTTCAAGGGCGAGCGGCCGCTCGCTGCATCTGGCCTTTCCAACGGCGAGGCGAGTGGCGATTCGGCAATCGGGGTGCGCCTCCCTCGCGCGTCGAGTCACAGCCCGAGGGCCTCGCGCACCGCGGGAACCAACCGGGCCCGAATGTCGTCTCGCACCCCGATGAACGACTCCAGCGGCTCGCCGTGGGGGTCGTGGAAGGGCAG
>JBAPYD010000029.1:0-3827 GCA_049284555.1 Chromatiaceae bacterium
TTGGTCCCGTTGAAGGAGAGGGCGCCCCCGAACTTCCCTTGGGTCGAGCGGGTGACGTTGGAGAGGGTCCCGTGGTTCCCGTTGCCCGAGACATCGAGCACCTGGGTGCCGCTGGTCTCCTCGAAGCCGTAGGCCGCCACCAGCCCGGCGCTGCCCCCGCCGCCCCCGCTGGTAGGCGCCGACACTGAGATGTACCCGCTTTGGGTGGCGGTGTTACTGCCCCCGGGACCGGTGACGGCGAGCGACACCGTGTAGGTGCCGGCGTTGGAATAGGTATGGGGGGGGACTGCGCGCCGTGCTGGTCGTCCCGTCCCCGAAGCTCCAGGACCAGGCGCTGATGGATCCTGAGGAGGCATCGGTGAACTGCACCGAGAGCGGTGCGCTGCCCGAGCGGGGGGTCGCACTGAAGGCGGCCACCGGCGCGGCGGTGGGGGCGGCCACATTCATCGTCTTGCTCGCGCTGCTGGTCACCCCGGCCCCGGTGACCGCGAGGGTCACCGTCTTGGCGCCGGTGGTGGAGTAGCTCTTGACCACCGTGGCGGTGGTGGCCGTGGTGCCGTCACCCAGATTCCAGGAGCGGCTGTCCACGGTGCCGGTGGAGGTGTCGACGAAGGTCACGCTCTGGCCCTGGGTGAGGCTGAGGCTGGAGGCGGTGGAGCCGTTGGCGGTGAAGCCCGCCACCGGGGCCGTGGCGGTGGTGGGGACCACGGCATTGACCTCGTTGGAGTAGGCGCTGGTCTGGGTGCTGTCGTAGGCCCGCACGGCAAGGTAGTAGCGCACGCCCTCCGTCAGCCCCGCGACCGTATCGCTGGTTTGATTGCCAACATCGCGGCTGAAAGCGTAAGTGCCTGAGTCAATGCCCGAGGCGGTGCCGTAGGAGAGGCGATAGCCGGTCGCCCCCGCTACCGCGTCCCAGGCCAGGCTCAGACTGCCGCCGAGGGCCTGGCCGGTGAGGGCCAGAAGGCCCAGGACGAGCAGCAGTGCCTGGCGCACCAGCCCGCGGTGTCGCGAACGCTCAATGGACATGACCTCAGATCCCCCCGATCGAAGACGGGCGCGGGGGCGCTCAAGCCCCTTCCTGCGCGCTCCGGCAGAAAATCAAATCGCGACCTTCAGGATCCCGAAGTAGGCCGCCGGACGCTCGCCCCGTCCCACGACGGTGCCGGCGCCTCACCACTTGGCGGTTTGACACGACCCGACCAAGCGGCCGGTCGCTCCACAAAACCCTCGCACCGGCAGCTGTCGGTCCCGACAACGGGCGACGAGGGGTGACGAACGATGCAAAATCGGCGACGACTGGGGGGTTAGCCCATCCCGGGCATGCGGGAAAACCCTCAACTTACCCTAGCCGACGAACGGTTGTTGGTGGAGCAAGAGGGTCAGGCTGGGCGCTATCGAAGTGGTTGCGAGACCCGTCCAGGGCAGCACCAGCTCGTGTTAGTAATAAGGACCGCGGCGTCCCACCCTTGGGGCGCCGCGGTTCCTTGTCTATCGCCATCCCAGGCAAGGCCAACGAGGCCGAGCTTGGAGTTGCGTCAACGCTAGGGCGGGCCGCTGACGACTCCGGGAGGCATCACTGGGTTACGAAGAGGGCGTCAACCCAGTAGTTCCCAGACCGATAGGATTCCGTGGGGAAGCCGCCTGAGCCATACCGATAGACCCCGTTGCCGCCGTTTTCGCCATCGGCAAGCGCGCTGAGCGGGCCGTTGCTATACCCGGTCCGGAAGTATCCCTCGTCAACCGAGTAGCGGCCTGCGGGGGCATGGTAGGAGACCACGTAGACGGTGTCGGCCTGGATCGCTACAGGGGTGGCAAAGTCCACCTCCTGCCAGCCCGAGGGAGACTCGTTGGTGAAGGTCGCTTGGGCGAGGAGTTGCCCGCTGTTGCTCCACAGGCGTCCGACATGCGTGCCAGTGTTCTGACTGCCCTTGTAGAAGCGTACACCGGTGATGAACCCGTCTGCTTCACTGCGGATCTTGACGCCCAGTTCGACCGCGTTGGCATCCGGATCCGTCACAAGCCCTGGGGTCGCAGCAACGTCCCAAAGACTGCAAGGCGTCGCGCAAACCTGGGCCGGATCCGGCACCTGGGCCGCGGGTTCAAGCGCAAGGTATCCTACTGACTCCGCGACGTGATTGGTCTCGGTGTCCTTCGACTGTTCCTCCGCAACCCACAGTTCAACGGAAACCTCGTTGCCATTGCGCCACCTGAGGTTTGCTGTATCCCCGCCAGCGGTGGTCTGCATATCAGCAAGGAGCAGCGGCGGTTCGCTGAACCCCGTTCGGTAGATAAGAGTCTGTGCGAGGTGGGTCGGCTTGTCGGGCATGGTGTCCGCTTCGTACCGTGCGCCGTTGACAAGCCCGAATGATGGCTCAAGCGCAATGTAGTCGATGCTCTCCGCCAAGTGCTGCTGCTTGTTAGACTCCTGCTCGCGCATGCCGACCTGAAACCCCAAGTTGGTGATAGAGCGCAGACGCACGTCAACCGCGTCCAACTCGTTCACGCTGGTAACCGCCGCAAGGATTATCGGCACCTCGGTGAAGGGCTCGCTGAAGCTCTGGCTCACGAAGGACTTGGTTGCGCTGGTCTGCAAGCGGTCCGCTAGAACCATGGCACCATCGGGCAACTGATGGCGACCCCGCTCCATGACGATGTAGCTTACCGTCTCGTCACCGTGAGCCCCGTCAGCATAGTCCCACTCTTGTACACGGATCTTGAACCCATAGGGGCCGTTGCGGTCGATACGAATTACTGCGGGGTCGGCTTCGCTGGCGCTCAATGGCTTTGCGACTATGATCGGGTCCCCATAGGACTTCGCGAAATTGACCAGTTGCCATTGGTCGTCCACCTTAAGCTGGCCAAACTCCATGGGGAGTTCGTCATTTGCCACGACATGCACATAGCCGCTTCGGGTCAGAGTATCTGTGCCGGCGGAGTTGGTCACCGTCAAGGTAACGCTGTAGATGCCGGCATTGTCATAGGTGTGAACCGGGCTGATCACGCTACTGGTGGATCCATCTCCAAAGGACCAACTTGAGGAATCGACCTGCCCGGCGGAAAGATTCTCGAAGTTAACCGTAAGCGGCGCCGGTCCCGCGAGCATGTCGCCGGTAAAGTCTGCGGTTGGAGCAGAAGGTGGCGTCGGTGTCGGCAACTTCACCTCGATGAAGGCAGCCTTTTTCTCCTCGTCCTCCCCGCCGGGGCCGCTCACCAAGAGGCTCACCGTATAGATCCCCGGCAAAGTATAAGTGTGGACCGCTTGCGTGCCTGAGCTGGCTCCGCCGTCACCGAACGACCAGAAGTGAGACGAAATTTCTCCCTGCGAATTGGACGAGAAGGTCACTGTCAGGGGCGCTATGCCGGACTGGGGGCTGGCCGTGAATTGTGCAACCGGGGCCGCGTAGGAAATGATGGTGCTAACCTCATTGGAAAAGTCGCTGCAGTTTGCCCCGCCCAGTTCGCAGGCGCGGGCGGCAAAATAATAGGTTCCTCCTGGCTGAAGTCCGTTCACTGTGGCAGTAGTGCCAGAGACAGAGAGGGAGTTCTGGTACTGAGCGCTTTGGGTCCCATAGTGAACCTGATACTCTGCTACTCGGCTGTCGGGCACTGGATCCCATGCTAGGTTGACCTCGCCGACTACTCCACCCTCGGCGGTCCCAACTGTAGTAAGAAACAGGGAAGCTCCCAGGAATGTCAGAACCGGGCTCCTCCAATCTCGACGCCACGTCCAGAAACTCAGGTCAACGCGATCTAGGTTTGGCATTGGGGTTACCGTTATAGGTGCATAGGCCCGGCGGGATCCGCTATTACATGGCGGAGTGCGGAGA
>JBAPYD010000030.1:0-1812 GCA_049284555.1 Chromatiaceae bacterium
CAAGCAGGTGATGATCGACGGGCGCGAGCGCGCCCCCCTGGCTGCGCATCGGGACCTGTACCTGGACGCGGCGGGCCGGTTCGTTCCCGAGCTGGCGCTGGACGGTCCATTGGCGGCGGGCATTCCCGGGGTCCCGGCCGCCCTCGTCCACCTGAGTGACCGCTACGGTCGCCTGCCCCTGGAGCGGACCCTGGCGCCCGCCATCGCGCTCGCCCGGGATGGGTTCGACGTGGACCCCCACTACAGACGCTTCGCCGGGTTTCGGGCCGACACCCTGCGCCGATCCGAGGCTGCCGCGCGCCAGTTCCTCGTGGACGGCGAGGCGCCGCCCGAGGGATACCGGCTGCGCCAGCCCGACCTGGCCCGGACGCTGGAGACCCTGGCGCGGGAGGGGCACGCGGGCTTCTACGCCGGCCCCTTGGCACAGAGCCTCGTGGCAGGCGTGCGGGCCGGGGGCGGCATCTGGACCCGGGAGGACCTCGGCCAGTACCGGGTGGTGGAGCGGGCGCCTGTCATCGGAAGCTACCGGGGCTGGCGGATCGTCAGCGCCGCGCCCCCCTCCTCCGGCGGCGTCCTGCTGGTGTCCATGCTCAACATGCTCGCGGCCCTGGACTCCGCGTCCCTGGACGGACCGCGGCGCACGCACACCCTCGTGGAGGTCATGCGCCGGGCCTATCGGGACCGCGCGCGCTATCTGGGGGACCCGGACCAGGTCGAGATCCCCTTGGAACGTCTCACCCACCCCTACTACGCAGCGGGGCTGATCCGGGACTTCGACCCGGACCGCGCGACCCCGAGCCGGCTCGATAACCTCGGGTGCCCGCCGGCTGGGAGCGCCAGCCCCGGGGAGGAGACGCCCGAAGGCCGCCAGACCACCCACTTCTCGATCCTGGACCGGGAGGGCAATCGGGTGGCGGGGACCCTGAGCATCAACTACCCGTTCGGGTCGGGCTTCGTCCCGCCGGGGACCGGCGTGCTCCTGAACGACGAGATGGACGACTTCTCCGCCCGGCCCGGTGTCCCCAACGTCTACGGGCTGGTGGGCGGCGAGGCCAACGCCATCGCCCCCGGCAAGCGCATGCTCTCCAGCATGTCCCCGACCTTCCTGGAGTCCGAGCAGGGGATCGCCATCCTGGGGACCCCGGGGGGCAGCCGCATCATCACCATGGTCCTGCAGGGGATCCTGGCCACCGTGGACGGCATGCCCGTCGACGACTGGATCGCCCGCCCGCGCATCCACCACCAATACCTGCCCGATCGGGTAGAGCTCGAGCCGGGGGCCTTGAGCGCCCAGGAGGAGGCGGATCTGCGCGCCCAGGGACACACCCTCGAGCCCCTCGATCGGCCCTTCGGAAACATGCAGGCGATCTACTGGGACAAGGGGGCGAGCCGGGTCCAGGCGGCCAGCGACCCACGCGGCATCGGCAGTGCCCGGGTCCTGGAGGCGAGTCCGGCGGCGACCCCGCCTGCCACTCGGAAAACGGCCAATCCGAACCCTGGGGGGGCTGGATCCGAGTTGTATTCCAGTCCGGGACCCGGACTATAGAGGGACTGAGACGCGCCCGAAGGGCCGCCCATGATTTTAAGAGGACGATTCGAGATGAAGCTCAAGACCCTGCTCACGGCCACCCTGGCACTGCTGGTGGCTGGCGTGCTTGCCCTGCCCCAGTCTGCCGATGCCAAGCGCTTCGGCGGCGGAGGCAGCCTCGGAAAGCAATACAAGACCCTGCCCCGCCAGGCCCAGCCGCCCCAGCAGACCCAAAGGGCGACCGCGGGCCAGAACCAGGCGGCGACCCCGCGGAGCCCCCAGAC
>JBAPYD010000031.1:0-5677 GCA_049284555.1 Chromatiaceae bacterium
ATCCTTCTGCAACCCGCCGCCAATGCGCGTGACCCGGACCGCTTGCGGGCGCTGCAGGCACTGGCTCGCGAGGAGCAATGGCAGATCGAGCGAGCGCGCGCCTTCGCCTAGGACGGTCCGATACCGAACGTGAATGCGGCGGACTAGTTCTACTTTGTCAGATTGACCGCCCCTATCACGCCCGGGAGCGGGAGCCCCTGCTTTCGGTACGTCTCCTTGGTACCAGCCAGGTGCGCCTATGATGCCGGTTTCCCATCTGGCGGATGGCCTCCTCGGGGCTCGGGGTCTCCGCGCGGTAACAGGGTCTTGAGCGACGTTGCGATGTCCGAGCAGCTCAGGAGAGGTTGCCGTGCTGCAATGCGCTCCTCGAGCATGAGCAACAGACTCACGGCCACCAAGGTCATGTGGTGGAATAGCCGCGGGGCACACGGTGTTTACCTAGTCGCAGGAATAGCCTGCTACCTCAGCATCGAAGGAACATGCCCATGTTGCACACCCATGTGTTCGCTGCCGCCCTTGTCGCCAGCATGCTGGTGCCCGTCTGGAGCAGCGCGGTCGCCCAGCCCAGTCCGCCCGTCAAGAACGAAGGCGGTGTTCTGGTCGGAGCGGGCGGAATGACCCTGTACACGTTCGACAAGGACGGCGCCGGCAAAAGCGCCTGCAACGGTCCCTGCGCAGAGAACTGGCCACCCTTGCAGGCCGGCGCCACGGATCAGGGGGCTGGGGACTACGTCGTCATCACCCGCGAAGACGGCTCCAAGCAGTGGGCCTACAAGGGCAAGCCCCTGTACTACTGGGCGAAGGATATGAAGCCGGGCGATGTCAGCGGTGACGGGGTCAAGGGCGTCTGGCATGCCGCCAAGCCCTGACACTGGCGAGTCCTGACAGCCCGGGGCCGAGAGTCGGCCCCGGGCTTCAGGTGACGGTCTTTGGCCGCCTTAGAGGCCTTGCATGGCTCGTTGTCTCTCCCCTACTGTGCGGCCTTCAGACGGGCGATCTCCGCGTTGCGCCAGGCGGTAATCGGCGCCCAGGGACCGTTGCGGACCTGGTCCTCGTAGTCCACGCCCTGGCTCTCGAAATACTCGCGCTCGCCGGGGTAGGTACAGCCCACCAGCCAGTCCGCGGGCTTGCGCAGGGATGCCGGGATGCCGTCCGGGTCGTCGAAGCAGTAGAACCCGTCAGCGAGCCCACTGGAGCGGGGCTTATTCGGGGCGTTGATGTAGCCGGCGATGTCGAGCGCCGCCTGGGCGCTCAGCGTGTTTTGCTCGCGATAGGGCATGTGGGTCTGGATGTAGGCACTCAGCACCCCGTTTCGGTAGAAGGCGGCGGCTCGGGAGTGTCCGTCGCGCATCCCCCAGAGGGCGGGCGTGCGTGGCCGCTCTTCCCCGCGACGGTACTCGCCCCGGCCGGGCCCGTCCTCGTCATGACAGTCGGAGCAGTGGTCGTCGTAAAGGAGCTCACCCTCCTCCGGATCCGCCCGCATCGTCGCGACGCCGGCGATCACCGGCAGGTTCGGACCCGCCTCGGGTGGCAGCAGTCGCCAGTTCTCGCGCATCTCTGGATCGATGATCCCGTCGGCGACCCATTCGATGTAGGCCACCAGGTCGCGCATGACCGGGTCGTCCTTGGCTGGGGACCGCTCCGCGTTCATGCAGTTGCGGAAGCAATCGATGATCGAGTCCTCGAGATCCCGGTTGTAGCCCATGGGCCCGAAATAGGGACCCAGGCCGGTGATCGGATTCGGCTTGTACTTGCTCGGGGACTGGTAGACAGGTGTTCCGAACGGGACATGGCCTCCGGTGAAGTGACAGCTCGAGCAGGCGGTCGCGGCGGTCGCGTAGGGGGCGCCGTCCGGGTATCTGGTGTTGCCGAAGGGGCCCAGGGTGCGACTGGTCTCGTGCATGTACCGGTAGCCGCGGCGCACGTTGGCAGGGGCCGTGCTGATGTCGCGGCAGTTGTACCAGGAGCTCATGGCGTCACAGTTCGGCTCGACCAGCTTGGCGCCCCTGAAGCCGAGATCGTCGGCGACGGCCAGGGGGGTGCACAGGGTCAGCGAGCAGGCGATTGCAGTGATGGATCTCATCTCACTCTCCAATTGGCGGTTCTACGGACCCCGAGCCCCTGAAGGGCGCCGGGGTCGAGGGGTGACGGTCTCACGCCGTCTTACAGGTCTTGATCCCGAGGAGGCTGTAGGCCGGGCACCAGCCGAGAAGGGCCGTGGCCAAGGGGACGACGCCGATGTAGCCCCAGAGCCCGATGGTCCCGGTGGCGGCAAGGGCGATCAGCGCAATCCCAACGATGACGCGCAGGGCGCGGTCAATGGTTCCAATGTTCGTGTTCATCGGGTATCTCTCCGGTCAGTGACTGGGTTGGGGCCGCCCAGGAAGGCGGCTTGGGCAGAGGATGACCTAGCCGGGAGACCGGCTCAGTGACTTCGTCACACAGCGCATGAACAGCGAGGGGCTCCAGTCGGAGGGACATCGCGTTGCGCCAGCTGCTATCGTTCATGGGTAAACAGCCGAGCGCGACCCTTTATGCCCGGGTCAGCGATCCGAGCCTTGGGATTTGAGCGACTGCCTGAATAGACCGCCCCGCGGGGGCGTTTCTTTTGGAAGTGACCCGGGCGCCGGACCCGTGCCGCGCTGTGCCCCGACCCGAGGCGCATCCCAGCAACCTCGCCTCCCTTTCTTCGGCAGCGGGAGGCCAAGCATCGCGAAGGAGGAGCCCATGACCACATCTCATCAGAGCACCCGAGCAGTCCTGCTCGCCGCCGCTATCGCGGTAGCGACGGCATCCGCGTCCGAGACGCCGGGGCCCGTGGCCGACATCGGCCCGCTGCCGCCCGTGGAGGCCAACCCGGACAACCCGCCGACCGAGGCGCGACTCGCGTTGGGGCGAGCCCTCTTCTTCGACAACCGCATCTCCGGCAGCGGCACCATGAACTGCGCCACCTGCCATCTGCCGCACCAGGGCTGGACGGTGCAGACGCCACTCTCACCGGCCAACCCGGGACAGGTCGAGCGGCGCAACTCCCCGACCCTCATCAATGTCGGCTACAACAAGGCCCTGATCTGGGACGGGCGTGTCTTCCCGCTGGAGAAGCAGGCCATCGGCTCCACCAAGAACCCGCTCCACAAGGGCCAGGACATCGACAAGCTGATGGCGATGCTCAAGGCGGACGCAACCATGGTGCAGATGTTCAAGGAGGCCTATGGGAACGAGCCCAACCCGGAGGATTACGGCAAGGCCCTGGCGGTGTTTCAGCGCCACTTCATCGTCACGGGCCCCAGCCCGTTCGACCGCTACGCGCAGGGTGATGCGTCGGCCATGGACGACGCGGCGATCCGGGGCATGGAGCTGTTCAAGGGAAAGGGCGGCTGCATCGCCTGCCACAACGGACCCAACTTCACGGACTCGGGGTTCTACAACATCGGCCTCAAGCACAACCCGATCCTCGACGACGAGGTGCACCAGACGGTGCTCAAGTTCGACGCCAAACGCACGAAGAACGAGGACTGGGAGGGCATCACCACCGACCCCGGCCGCTACCTGATCACGCATGCGGAAGAAGACTGGGGGCGTTTCAAGACCCCGACGCTGCGTAATCTCGCCGACACCCCGCCCTACATGCACGACGGCCGCTATTGGACCCTGGAGGAGGTCATCGAGCACTACGACCGCGGCGGCGATCAGGTGCGCAACCAGGACCCCCGGATCAAGCCGCTTGGCTTGAGCGATCAGGAAAAGCAGGACATCAAGGCGTTCCTGACCGCCCTGCGCGGCCCCCTGCCGGACATTCGCATGCAGGACTGGGTCCGCCCGGTCGCCACGACCGCGGGTCTGGACGGAAAGTCGCTATTCGAGGGCAAGGCCACCTGCGTTAACTGCCACCAGCCCGACGGCCAGGGCGTGCCGGGAGTCTTCCCGCCGTTGGCCGGCAACCCGCGGGTGCAGGAAGGCGACGGCAGCTACGTCGCCCACACCATCATTCACGGCCGTAGCGGCGAGATCAGCGTTCATGACAAGCAGTTCAACGCCATCATGCCGCCCATCGGTACCCAGCAAGGCCTAAGCGACGCCGAGATTGCCGCCGTGGCAACCTACGTGCGCAGCGCTTGGGGCAATCAGGCACCCCCTGTCACCGAGGAAATGGTGGCCGGTCAGCGATAACCCAGCACGGGCCGGGAGGGTAGCGGGGGTGATCGATACAGCGCCGCGGGCTACGGACATCGGTGAACAGGCGTGCCTGTATCGGTTGCTCGGCGACGTGTCGAGATCATCGCGTTGGCAACTGGAGACGCCGTACCGATGGGGCCCCGTGATGGAAACCAGGCAATGCGGAAAGACGCGGGTCAGAGAAGGATGGTGCTGAGCCGCTCGAGCTCCGGCCGGTCCCTGACCTCGAGCGTCCCGCGCCCCAGGCGAACCAGGCCTGCCCCCTCGAAACGCTTCAGGTGGCGGGAGACTACCTCCCGTGCCGTGCCCAGCTCGGCGGCGATCTCCTGGTGGGTCACGCTGAGTGTCTCACCCGGCCGTGTGCGGGCCAGAAGATAGGTCACCAGGCGCCGTTCCACGGGTCTGAAGGCGAGCTCCTCCATGCGGGCGATGACCTCGGCGATGCGCCCCCCCAGGTTGTCGAAGACGAACCGGCGAAAGGCCGGGGCGGTCTCCAGGGCACGGTCGAAGAGCGGTTTGGAAATGGCCAGCGCCGCTACCGACGACTCGGTGAAACCCTCGGCGGGATAGGCCTCGGCAGAGATTACACAGCAGGTCGTGATGATGCAGGACTGGCCAGGTTGGACCCGGTAGAGGACCGCCTCGCGCCCGCCCTCCCCGATCAGCTGGACTCGAATGCACCCTTCGAGCAGGAGCACGTAATTGCCGCACGGAGAGCCGGCGCGAAACACGGCCTCCCCGGCCCCCAGGGCCAACACAGGGGCCCGGTCCAGCAGCCCCTGGCTCTCGGCGTCGCCCTTGGCAATGGACGGAAAATGGGGCCTCCAATCTTGGACCACCGCGCTCATACGAAGAACCCCGCTCAATCGCTAGAGCCCGGAAGGTGGCCGCGGGCGGCCTCGCCGGGGGTGACGAATCAGGAAGGAAGATCTTTGGAGGATAGACATCGCCTCTCCCCGCGATCAACTGCATTGGACAGCCACCGCCCCCCCTTTGTTTCCTCACGCGCAAGTCTCCAATCGACCGGAAACGCGGGTGGGCCGGGGTCGACCGCGATCCCGCCAGTGCCCGTGCCGGGATGCGCGCCGGACAGGGTCCCTCGGAATTGTATGAGACCAATGGCCACTGTGACGAGGAGGGAATAAACACCAGCCGATTGATGTTTGTGGGAGTGAAGCGCTCGGTTCTGCGCCGACTTGGGACCGCGACAGCCATTGAGCCGGTTGTGGGCGCAACAGATAAGCATCCGCTGTCGAGACCTATGCACTCGTTCCGTCACCTGCTTCAGGAGAATACGCCCATGAGAACCATGATCGCCTTAGCCGCTGCGAGCTGCTTTCTGCTGGGAACCGGTAGCCTCACGCTGGCCCGCGGGGTCGATGACCCGCCCGGCAACACTGGAGCCGACAACCCGGGTCGCCAAAACGCACCGAAGCCGCAGTTGACGCAAACGATTCTGGAGTTCCAGACCATGGTGGGCGTGGACGGACCATTCCTGGGG
>JBAPYD010000032.1:0-2335 GCA_049284555.1 Chromatiaceae bacterium
AACTGACACTTACGCTCGCCCTGCTGCCGCTGGCGTTTGCGACCCAGGCCACCTGCCTGACTGATCCGCCCGAGATGGGCGACATCGGTCCCGACTCCCAACTGGTCTGCGCCGAGCTTGAGCGGCAGTTCCCCGGGGCTGCGCTGGCAGTCACGGGGCGCGCCATCCACTCCCCGACCGCGGTTTCCGTGGGAGTCTCGGTAGACAGCCAACCGATGGAGCTTCGCTATGACTTGTCCGGCTACCGGTGGCGGCTCGACCAGGCCGGTGCGGGCGTTGCGGATGTTCCTGCTCTGAAGGCGGGTGTGGCGATGGACAAGTAGCCGCCGTCGCCACGCGGCGGGAAGGGTCACTCTTCGCTCTCTCCGCCAAGAACGGGGTCCGGCGGCCCGTCGCTGTGCCTTGACAAAGCAGATGAGCCGCCCATCGCGACTTGTCGTCAGGGGCGACCGTGTCGCAGTAGGGAGAGTCGTTGAATTTCAGAGCGACACGGCTGGAACCGGCTCAGCGCCCTGCGGACCAGCCCCCCGGGCTTCCAACACGGCGGTCCCACCAGCAAATTGCGGCTGCCAGATCAGTGCGGGCTAGCCAGCCCCGTGAAATTCACCATTGCCGGGAGCTGAAACAGGAGCATTGCGATTACGCCGACGGCGAGGGCGAAGGTTGCGGTGCCGAGGATATTTACGAGCTTACTTGTCTGCGGACCCTGCGGTGCCATGGCGTAGGCCAGATCGGACAGTTTGACCAGCCCGAGGAACTCTTCGCCGCGATACACAAAGAGCCGCTGGCATCGTTGGGACTGCATCGTCGTTACTGCTTCGTGACACGTGCTGTTGTGGGCCACCGAAACGAGATTGCGCGAGCAGACGTCGCCCAGGGTCAGCACCGAGGGATCACGCCCATCGGCTACGACACGGGTAAGTAGATCCCGCTCCGTGAACAAGCCAACTATCGCACCGTGACGGGTGACGACGCAGGATCCGACGCTACGGGTCGCCATCAGCCGAGCGGCCTCGCCAACGGTCACCCGCTCTTCCAGTGATGGGATCTCCTGACGAATCAGCTGTTCGACCCTGCAACTCATACCCGCAACCTCCAACGCTGACAAACACTCCTCACACAAGGACCAAGTCACTGTCTCTCTGTGCCTTTCCTGGAGAGGGGAGCGAGACCCGCCTCCAAAGCGACAGGCCCGCAGGTTGCTCGCGCACCTTCCGAAAAACCTGCCCCCCAAGGAGTGCAGTTCGTGTTGAGCACCTCCAGGCAGCGGCCAGATCCGAGGCACCCGTATAGTTGACCAGTCTACTAGGTTTGTGCACAAGGCGCTTGCTCGAGTCGGGGTCGATTCCCCCCCCCCCGGGCAGCCTCTGATTGCGGAGGCAAGCGCCCAGGGAATGGCTAGGAACGATGGGCCGACCGGGTTGTTGAGAATCCTGACGGCCCGCTTCGCGCGTGGTGCCGCCCCTCGACGCGCCGCGCTTCAGCGGCAGGTTAGGACGCGTAACGATCTCTCACAGTTCTCTCGGCCAGCGAGTCAGTAGTCCCGTCTTGAGAAGCTCACGATCCCGTGGCAGCGGCGCACTGGTTAGCTGGCGATGAGAACGGTGTGGCAGCGATGACCGTGCGGCATCTGTGGCGGGGTGAGGTCGGAGAGACGGTCGCAACGCGGCACTCTGCGGATGCCTGATCCCGACCGGACAGTCCGGGGGGGGCTTAGGAGCGTCTTGGCGCCGGCCAAGGACCAGCAGGAGTTGTTGCCACGTGTGCTCAGTCAGCACCAATCTGAGGGCCTGGGCCAGGTTCTGCGGCTCCCGAATGGACCTCAACGCTGGCAGGTCCTGCGCCAGGTCGACCCCTTGGATGCGGAACAAGGAACGCGTCGTTGCCCTGTCCCTGACCCAGTGCAGGGCGCGGGTTCTGTCGGTCTCGGTCCAGTGCGCTGTGTCGGACATGCCTCCTCCGTTGTGCTGGCGGTAGGGATGCATCGGTGCGCAGAAGCGGGGAGGGAGCGGACGATTGACCACTGGACAGCGCCGGCGCTGTCCAGGTCCCCAAGGGGGCTCCGAGGCTCATTAGTCAGGAGTCGGATTCTCGGCATCGAGGCCGGGGACGTCTATCCGTAGAACCCCTCACTCGCCTCGCGCAGCCTGGGCGCACATAGGCGTGCCGCCCCTTCGGCGGCGTTCACCCGCAAGGTGCCCCCACTTTGGTGGATCGCCCCAGGTTGGTAAGAGCGGGCGTTTTCTGGATGTGATCCGCGTATCCTCTGTCATTGCCTTCGATCTGTGGCGTCCGTCTGCTGGGGTTGACCCCGATTGGCCGGCCTCAGATTCCA
>JBAPYD010000033.1:0-1873 GCA_049284555.1 Chromatiaceae bacterium
CGCCTGGGCTCATGGGTCGCGGGCCGTCCCGCGGTTTGTCGGCAACCCCCGGGGTCGTCCCCGGGTGGGTCGGGCTTCAGCCCGACGGCGGCGGTTGTGGCTCCCTGAGGGGTGGTTGTCGGGCTGAAGCGCGACCTACGAATCCCAAATCAGCATCCGCACCGGCGTCGGGTTGTAGGCGTTGCACGGGTTGTTGAGCTGGGGGCAGTTGGAGACCAGGACGATCAGGTCCATCTCGGCGCGCAGCTCCACGTACTTGCCCGCCTCCGAGATGCCGTCCTCGAAGGTCAGCCGCCCCTCGGGGGTGACGGGCACGTTCATGAAGAAGTTGATGTTGCTGGTGAGGTCCCGCTTGCCCATGTCGTAGTCCGACTCCGCCAGGGCCAGCAGATAGTTGTCCCGGCAGTTGTGCATGGGGCGCTTCTCCAGCGCATAGCGCACCTGGTTGGACTCCGCCGCGCAGGCACCGCCCAGGGTGTCGTGGCGCCCGCAGGTATCGGCGACGATGGTCGCCATCGGGTTGCCGTCGCCGGAGAGCAGCCGGGAGCCGGTGGTGAGATAGATGCTGCCCTGCTCGCGGATGGTGTCCACGGCGCTGTAGCGCTCCGCCGGGTCCGCGGCGCTGTAGAAGATGGTGTCCACCGCCTGGTTGCCCTCCAGGTCCAGGATGCGCAGGGTCTGGCCGCGGCGAAGCTCGTGGAGCCAGGGCTCCCCCGCCGGGACCACCTGATCGTAAACGGCGTCCGAGGGGTCTCGGGTGCTTTTGGTCAGTCCGGTCATGGTCTGATTCACGATGGGACCTCAGTACTGGCAGTGATAGATGGCCGTGTTGGCGAACCCGCGTCCGTTCTGGGGGCAGCTCGTCCGACAGAGGTCGTCCTCCGACACGGGGTCCGCCCGGTAGAGGGTGAGATCCACCGGCCTGGGGGACCACACCGGCGCCGGATCCAGGGGGTGCGGACAGGTGTTCAGCACCACCAGGGTGTCCATCTCGGCCCGCAGGTCCACGTGGGCGCCGGGGCCCGAGTGCCCGGGGACGAAGTGCATGGCGCCCGCGTCGTCCACGGTCACCTTGCTGAAGAAGTTGACGTTCGCCACCAGGTCCTTGCGGCCCAGGCCCCACTTGCCGAGCTCGATGAGGAAGAGCCCCCGCCCGTCCCGGTGGAAGGCGTTTCGATGCTCCTGGTAGCGGGCCTCCCCGTAGCGCTCCCGCACGAGGGCGGCATTGCTGACCCCGCTGATGGTGTCGTGCCAGCCGCAGGTGTCCTCCACCACAGACATCAGGATACGGCCCATGTCGGAGTAGCACACGTGCCCCTTGGTCAGACAGGCGGTGTGCTGGGCCTTCAGGGTGTCCGCCATGTTGTAGCGTTCCAGCTTGTCGTTGGCGTTGTAGAAGAGGGCCGAGCAATTCGCCCCGCCGTGCCGGTCCGTCAGCCGCAGGGCAAAGCCCCGGCGCACGATGAAGGACCAGGCACGGGCCCCGGGCAGAAGCTCGGTGTGGACGATGCGGTCCGGGTCGATGGTGTCAGTGGTCATGGGATCGGTCCTCGGATGAGACAACCCGAATAGAGTGACAGTCCGCAAATGAACGCAAATACACGCAAAGGGAAGGATTAGCAGGCTATAGCAGTAGAGCCGGCCCGGCCGCCAGTCCGCGACTCCGCATCCCAATTTCCAGGTTCTTTATTCGCGTTCATTTGCGTTCATTTGCGGACAAGATTCTTCTTTCATTGATCAGCCATTGAGACCAAGCGCTCGGACTGCGCCACCTCCGACGCGATCTCCCCGAGCATCCGCTGATCGGCGCGCTCCACGGGGAGGTCATAGGTGATGCCGGCCCCATAGGCGTGGGGGGCGTCCGGGTCATGGC
>JBAPYD010000034.1:0-6572 GCA_049284555.1 Chromatiaceae bacterium
CCGCCGCGGCGTCTTCCTCAGCTGGATCATGGGCGGTTTCTATCGCGCTGATCCGAACAACCCATTTTGAACAATCGGGCTGAGGAGGCATGCTGCGTGGGGCGTCGAAAACCAGCCGAGCCTTACAGCACCACGACAGGAGTACCGGATCATGGCCGCACCGACCATTCGCGAAGGCAGCCTCGAGGCCCCCACTCGACATCCGATCGACTGGCAGAGTCCGAGCTTTTACGACGAGGAGGCCCTCTTTCACGAGCTGGAGCGGGTCTTCGACATCTGTCATGGCTGTCGGCGCTGCGTGAGCCTCTGCCAATCCTTCCCGACCTTGTTCGACCTGGTGGATGAGTCCGAGTCCATGGAGGTGGACGGCGTCGCCAAGTCCGATTACTGGAAGGTGGTCGACCACTGCTATCTGTGCGACCTCTGCTACATGACCAAGTGTCCCTACGTTCCCCCCCATGAGTGGAACCTGGACTTCCCCCACCTCATGCTGCGGGCCAAGGCCTTCAAGTACAAAAAGGGGGACGTCAAGCTGCGGGACAAGGTGCTCACCAGCACCGATCGGGTCGGATCCCTGGCGGGGATCCCGGTGGTCAGCGGCATCGTCAACGCGGTCAACAAGACGGGTCTGGGGCGTAAGGCCCTGGAGACGGTCCTGGAGGTCCACAAGGAGGCCCGGGTCCCCGAGTATCACAGCGACAGCCTGCGCAAGACCCAGCGGGGACGCATCGGCAAGCGTGCCACGGGGGAGGCGGCGGGTCCGACGACGGGCAAGGTGGCCCTCTTCGCCACCTGCTACGGCAACTACAACGAGCCGGGGATCAACGATGACCTGATCGCCGTCTTCGAGCACAACGGGATCCCGGTGACCCTGGCCGAGAAGGAGCAGTGCTGCGGCATGCCCAAGCTGGAGCTGGGTGACCTGGAGGCCGTCAAGGCGGCCAAGGAGGCCAATATCCCGGTCCTCAAGCGCCTCGTGGACGACGGCTGGGACATCGTCGCGATGATCCCCTCCTGCGTGCTGATGTTCAAACAGGAGCTGCCCCTGATGTTCCCCGACGACCCGGACGTTCAGGCGGTGAAGAACGCGATGTATGACCCCTTCGAATATCTGATGATCCGCCACAAGCACGGCGTGATGAACCTGGATTTCAAGCTGCCCCTGGGCTCCGTGGTCTACCAGGCCTCCTGCCACCAGCGGGTCCAGAACATCGGGCAGAAGACCCGCGAGGTGCTGGCCCTGGTCCCGGACACCAAGGTGGAGATCATCGAGCGCTGCTCGGGGCACGACGGGACCTACGCGGTGAAGCTGGAGTCCTACGCCTCTGCGATGAAGATCGTGAAGCCGGTGGCCAACCGGGTCGAGAAGGCCGCCGCCGACCACTTCGGCAGCGACTGCCCGATGGCCGGGGCCCACATCGCCCATGCCCTGGGCCGCGATGAGCAGCAGGAGCACCCCCTGACCCTGCTGCGCAAGGCCTACGGAATCTGAACCGAGAACCCGGCGGCCCCTGACAGACGGGCCGCCATCGACACCCCTACGGAGACGACCATGCAGCTGACCCGAGACGACCTCTTCAGCCTGGAGAAGTACGCCGAGGTGCGCGGCGAGTTCCGCGCCCGGGTGATGGCCCACAAGAAGGACCGTCAGGTGGCGATCGGTGCCCATGCGACCCTCTACTTCGAGGACCGCCTGACCATGCACTATCAGGTCCAGGAGATGCTCCGGGCCGAGCGCATCTTCGAGCTCGAGGGGATCCAGGAGGAGCTGGACGCCTACAACCCCCTGATCCCGGACGGGAGCAACTGGAAGGCGACCTTCATGATCGAGTACGAGGACGTGGACGAGCGCCGGGAGGCCCTGGCACGCCTCAAGGGTATCGAGGACCTGGTGTGGGTCCGGGTGGAGGGCTTCGACAAGTCGTTCGCCATCGCCGACGAGGACATGGAACGGGAGGACGAGACCAAGACCTCCTCGGTCCACTTCCTGCGGTTCGAGCTGACGGGGCCCATGGTGGCGGCCGTCAAGTCGGGCGCCAACCTGAGCATGGGGTCGGATCACCCGGAGTACGCCTATGAGGTTCAGGTCCCGGCCGCGACGCGGGACTCCCTGGCCGGCGATCTGGGGGGATGATAGACCGGGCCTGGGCACTGGTTCCGGTGCCCAGGTCCGCATCCTCTCCCTATAATCAGGGTGTGAGCCGTCCAACCCCCCAGTCCCTCTTGATCGATCTCGATGGCGTCTTGTTCCATGGGGATCGAGCGCTTCCCGGTGCCGCCGAGCTGCTGGCTCGCCTGGCCGATCGCCCCCACGTCTTCCTCACCAACAACCCGATCCGCACGCCCCCGGAGGTCGCCGACGCCCTCGCCGCCATGGGGCTGCCGCGGCCGGCACCCGAGCGCATCCTCACCTCGGCACTGGCCACCGCCCGTTGGCTCTCCCACTGCAAGCCCGGGCTACGGTATTTCGCGGTCGGTGCGCCGGGACTCGATTCCGCCCTGCGCGCGGTAGGCGCGCCGGATGCCCAGCGTGCGGACGTGGTGGTGGTGGGGGAGGGGCCTGGGATCGACTATGAGCGCCTCGTCACCGGCATCAACCTCATCCTCGGCCGCGGTGCCCGTCTGGTGGTCACCAACCCGGACACGACGGTGGACGGCATCCGGGACGGCCAACGCGTGGTCCTCCCCGGCGGGGGTGCGCTGGTGGCGCCCTTCACCTTGGCGACGGGGGTGACCCCGACGGTCGTGGGTAAGCCCGAGCCCCTGCTCTACGAGATGGCCCTCCAGCAGCTCGGCGCCAGCGCCGGCCGTTGTCTGATGATCGGCGACCGCCCGGATACGGACATCGCCGGGGCGGCGCGGCTCGGGATGTGGACGGCCCTGGTGCGCACCGGTCGCTTCCCGCCCGGCGCGGCCTGGGATCTGGACCTGCCCAAACCGGACTTCGACGTGGCCGGGTTGCCTGCCCTCATCACGGATTTGGATCGCGCCTTTCCCGCCCTGCTCGCTCGCCCTTGACGGACGGCTGATCGAAGACGCCCCCCGTTAGGATCGGCCCGCGCCCGCTCCGGAGGCCGCCGAGTCCATCCTCGTTGCTCAGGCCCCGAGACGGTTGGACGGCGGCAGCCCGGATACCCGCTGTAGCCGCCACCAGGCCTCCAGGGTGCAGGCCACGGACCAGGCCTGGAGGGGTGCCCCGCGGGGGGTGTGGGGCGGATCGCCGTCGAAGATCTCGCTGAGGCTGCCCAGACCCGCATCCCTCAGGTGATCGCCCAGGGGCGCGAGGCGCGACAGGGCAAGGCGTGCGTCGCCGGTCACCCGATACTCCGCCAGGGCGTAGTGGCCGAGCAGCCAACCCCACGCCGTGCCCTGGTGGTAAGCGCCGTCGCGCTCCCAGACGCCGCCGAGATAGCTGCCCCGGTAGTCTCCCTGTCCGGGTGCGAGGGATCGCAGTCCATGGGAGGTGAGCAGCGCGCGCCCGCAGGCGGCGACGACACGCGCCTGGTCGGCCGGGGCCAGGGGTGAGGCGGGGAGACTGACCGCCAGGACCTGATTGGCGCGCGGGCTGCTGTCGTCCCCGAAGGGACCGTCGAGCACATCCAGGAGGCCGCCGCCGTCGTTGCGGACATAGCGCAGAAAGCCGACCCTCGCCCGTTCCGCGAGGGCGGCGTAGGGCCCCGGGTCCGTGCCCAGGCGGTCCGTGAAGCCCTGCATCGCGACCAGGGCGTTGTACCACAGGGCGTTGATCTCCACCGGCTTGCCCATGCGCGGTGTGACCACCCAGTCGTCCACCTTGGCGTCCATCCAGGTGAGCTGCACGCCGGGCTCCCCGGCCCGGATCAGGCCGTCTCGCGGGTCGAGGGCGATCCCGTACCGGGTCCCGTCCCGATAGGCGTCGATCACGGCCTCCAGCACCGGGAAGACGCGGCGCAGCGCGGCGTCGTCCCCGGTCGCCTCCGCGTAGGCGCGCCATGCCTCCAGGTACCACAGGGCGGCGTCGACCGTGTTGTAGGCCGGCGTCTCGCCCGCGCCGGGAAAGAGATTCGGAAGCATCCCCCCATCGACGAACCGGGCGAAGGTCTCCAGGATGCGCCGTGCGCTCCCGGGGCGGCCGGTGGCGAGGGCCAGCCCGGGAAGCGCGATCATGGTGTCGCGGCCCCAGTCCCCGAACCAGGGGTAACCGGCGATCACCGACTCGCCGTCCGGGACCCCGGGCAGGGGCCGCGCGAAAAGGAAGCTGTCTGCGGCCAGCACCAGCTGCCGGACCCACCCCGGTGCCCCGTCGAACAGGGGGTCCGCGCCGCCGGCCTGCTCCAGGAGCCGTGCATCCCGCGCCTGATGGGCCCGGAGGGAGGCGAGCAGGTCGATCTCGGGAAGCTCGCCGACGCCCGCGCTGATCCCGCACCAGGCCCCGGGCTCCAAGGTCAATCGGGCATGACCCACCCGGAGGTGATTGTCCCGGTCGTCCAGGCCGCGCTCGCGCTCCACGGGCAGGTCGAACCCTTCGACCCAGGCGGGATCGACCCCCAGGGTCCCGCCATGCGCCCGAATCTGGAGAGAGAACCAGTCGCCGTGGATCACCCGGAGCAGGTCGCCCTCGGCCTCGATCTCCGGGCGTATGTGGCCCGCCGGGGCGACACTGTGATGGTCCCTCGCATTGACGAGCAGGGCCACGCGGAGCCCGAGGGGGCGTGCCGTACCGCCCACCAGGCGCCAGGCGACCTGTACCCGGTCGACGCCGTGCTCCATCCAGATGCATTGCTCGATGGCGAGATTGCCGATGGCGAAGCGCCAGACCGGCAGGCGCCCGACGAGCCGGAAGGACTCGAGATGGCGATGCCCGGCAGGCTCGACCGTGCCGGTGCTCCAGCGGTTCGCGAACAGGGGCCACTGCCGATCCCCGTCGATCAGGACCGGATCGGCCTTGGCGAATGTCAGGAAGCGCCCCAGGGGGGGCGCGAGGGTCGCGATCAGCAATCCGTGGTAGCGGCGGGTGAGTGAGCCGGCCACGGTGCCGGCGGCATAGGATCCGCGGCCATTGGTGAGCCACCATTCGCGCCGCTCCGCCTGCTCCAGGACCCCGCACAGGTCACGGCCGAGGCGGACGACCTCGGGCAATGACGAGGCGGAGGCCCCGGTCCCCCCGTCCCACGGGGCGAAGGCAGGCGCTGCCGGCGGGGCGCTCATGCCGCTACTGCCGAATACCCTCCACCGTCAGGATCATCTCCACGTTGCGGGAGGCCGGGCCGAGGTTGTAGTCGATGCCGAAGTCCTTGAGGGCGAATTCGGTCCGTCCCTCGAATCCGCGCCGATAGCCGCCCCAGGGGTCCGGTCCATTGCCGATCCGGTCCACCTCGATGGTGATGGGCTTGGTGATGCCCTTGAGCGTCAGCTCGCCCTCCAGGACCGACTTATCGAAGCCCGTCTCCTTGTAGGACGTGCTCTTGAAGGTGGCCTTCGGATACTTGCTCACATCGAGGAAGTCGCTGCCCCGCAGGTGCTTGTCCCGCTCCGCGTGGTTCGAGTCCAGGCTCGCCGTCTCGATCTCGACCTCGATTGCCGAGTTGCTCGGGTCCTCGGGATCGTAGGTGAAGGTCCCCCCGAAGTCGTTGAATCGCCCGTAGAGCCAGCTGTAGCCCAGGTGCTTGACCCTAAACTGCACGAAGGCATGGGCCCCCTCCGTGTCGATGACGTAACGCTCGGGGGCCGCTTGCGCGGGAACCGGCGCGAGGGCGCCGAGGGTGATAACGGAGGCCAAGGAGAGTGCGCTCAGGCTTCGACGATGCATGGTTGGATCCTCGTGGTTGATCGATGCGTCGCATCGGTGTTGGTCACTCGACCGAGGGCGCGGGGCGCCTCAGCATGCGAATGAGGGTGCGGTCTCGATCGATGAAGTGGTGCTTGAGGGCCGCCAGGGCATGGACGCCCGCCAAGACCATCACGGCGATCGCCAGGATCAGGTGGATGTCCCCGGCGCGGTCGGCCTGGCCGGGCAGGCCCGTCACGGTGGCGGGGACCGCGAACAGACCGAAGACCTCGATGGGGCGCCCGTCCGCGGTGGAGATCAGATAGCCGCTCACCATAACGCCGAACAGCAGGAGATAGAGCAGCCCGTGGACCAGCCCGGAGGCGGCCCGCTCGAATCGGCTCAGGGTCGGCTCCGGCGAGGGTCTCGGGTTGACCAGGCGCCACAGAAGCCGCAACGCCAGCACCGCAAAGAGCAGGACCCCCACGGATTTGTGGATGCTCGGGGCCGTGCGGTACCAGGTGTCGTAGTAGGTGAGATCCACCATCCACAGGCCCAGGGCGAAGAGCCCGGGGACCAGGATCGCGACCAGCCAATGCAGGCCGATGGCGATGATCCCGTAGCCTTGCCGTGTGTTCTTCCACATGGGGGTCAGTCTCCGATGTCCGCGGGCCCGGCGCATTGCATTTCTGAAACCTGGCGGCCGCGGCGGCCGATCAAACCCGTCGCCGCGTCAAAACTGTCTTGTGCTTGACTCAAGGGTCAGCCGAACGACGTGTCCCCAGCCGCTTCCACCCGCGGTTGAGAAAGCCCGGTCGTTTGGACC
>JBAPYD010000035.1:0-1686 GCA_049284555.1 Chromatiaceae bacterium
GATCTGGACCCGATCCCCGCGCCATTCCTCGGCGAGCACCCGCGCCTGCCGGAGGAAGTCCATGGCTGGCTCCGGCGCCGGCGAATCCGCCCGAAGCAGGGCCAGATACCCGAAGGGCGGGAGGCGGGCCGCCGCGCGCTCCGCCAGCGCGACCTCGGCGAACCCGGGATAGCCCTCCCGCAGGAGGGACTGGAGCAGGGGGTGCCGCGGATGGCGGGTCTGCAGGATGACCCGCCCCTCGCGCTCGCCCCGACCGGCCCGTCCCGCCACCTGGACAATCAGCTGGGCCGTGCGCTCGGGGGCCCGGAAGTCGGCGGCGTAGAGCGACTGGTCCAGGTCCAGGATGCCCACCAGGGTTACCCCGGGAAAGTCGTGTCCCTTGGCCAGCATCTGGGTGCCGAGCAGGATCAGGACCTCACCTCGCCGCACGGCCGCCAGGATTCGGTCCAGCGCCCCCTGGCGACGGGTGCTGTCGCGATCGACGCGGGCCAGGGGCACGCCCGGGAAGAGGCCCTTGAGCTCGTCCTCCAGGCGCTCCGTGCCGATCCCCAGGGTGCGCAGGTCAGAACCGCCGCAGGCCGGGCAGACCGCGGGCGCCGCGCAAAACCAGCCACAGTGATGACACCAGAGTCGCTTCAGCCTCAGGTGCAACGTGAGCCGGGCGTCGCAATGGGGACAGACCCCAACCCAGCCACAGTCGTGACAGGTCTGCACCGGCGCGAAGCCCCGCCGATTGAGGAACAGCAAGATCTGGTTCCCGGCGCCCACCTGGGCCGCCACGTGCTCCCGCAGGAGGGGGGAGAGCCCGGCGCTCAAGGGCTGACCGCGAATATCGATCAGGGAAACGGCCGGGTCGCGGGCACCCCCGGCCCGCCGCGGGAGACGCAGCCAGCGGTAGCGCCCCCGGTGGGCGTTCTGGAGGCTCTCCAGAGACGGCGTGGCGGAGCCCAGCAGGACCGGGCAACCCACCAGCTGGGCGCGCCGCACCGCCAGGTCCCGAGCGGAGTACCGGTAGCCCTCCTGCTGTTTCAGGGAGACATCGTGCTCCTCGTCCACGACGATGAGCCCGAGCCTCGGCAGGGGCACGAAACAGGCAGAGCGGGTACCGAGCACCAGGTTGGCACGGCCGCTGGCGGCGCGGTGCCAGGCCCGCTCCCGCTCCCCCTCGTCGAGGGCGGAGTGAAGCACCGCCATCGGACCCGGCAGGCGCCTTCCCAGGCGCTCCCTGAGCTGGGGCGTGAGGCCGATCTCGGGCACCAGGATCAGGGCCTGGCGCCCGGACGCGATGGCCGCCTGGATGAGCCGGATATAGACCTCGGTCTTGCCACTCCCCGTCACCCCCTCCAGGAGGGAGGCGGAGAATCGGCCCAAGCCCCCGAGCACCGCCTCGACCACGCGGATCTGGTCGGCATTGAGCGCCGGCCCTTCGGCCGGCTCGGCGTCGTCTCCCCGGGGCGGGGCAGGCTCCAGCCGGCACGCCTCCGCGAGACCTTTGGCCCGAAGCTCCCGAAAGGCCCCTGAGAAGGACCCGAGCAGCGACCGGATGCGACCGGCCTCGACACCCGCCGGCTCGGCCGACAGCAGCTCCAGCAAACGCCGTTGGCGAGGGGCGCGGGCCAGGGACCGGAGGTCGAGGGCGAGCCCGTTGGCCGTGGCGCGCAGACCCGGCACGCGGTCATCCAGGAC
>JBAPYD010000036.1:0-3232 GCA_049284555.1 Chromatiaceae bacterium
CTGCATTCAGTCACCGACCTCCCTCTGCTGTTCGAGGGGATATCGTCGTCGATCCGACCAGGCACTCGGGCCCTAACCGCCGTCCAGGCAGCCAGGACCAATCCGAGTGCCCGGTTTCCCCATTGGCGTCTCACCCAGGCGCCTTCCAAGCAGATCCGGGCAAATCCCCGGGTCTTCTCCAAGCAACGAAGCAGAACGGAGGCAATGATGAAGAGAAATGTACCCGCGGCTTTGCTCGGGTGCTCCTTGTCCACCCTGCTCCTCGCCGGCGCCGGCGGGGCAGTGGCCTCGGATAAGGATGCTCTGACGCCGATCGAAAAGCTCGGCAGCCGGATCTTCTTCGACAAGAATCTCTCTATTCGCAGGAACCAGTCCTGCGCCACCTGCCATGTCCCCGAGGTGGGATGGGTCGGCGACGACTCCGAGATCAACGACGCCGGGGGGGTCTACGAGGGGTCGATCCCAGGCGCATTCGGCGACCGTAAGCCGCCGAGCTCCGCCTATGCGACCCTGGCGCCGATCTTCTATGCCGATTTCGGCAACCGGCTCCTTGGCGACAACGACCCCGAGCTGGCCCTCGATCCGCTCTTCGTGGGCGGCAACTTCTGGGACGGCCGAGCCACAGGTTGGGAGCTGGGGAACCCCGCGGCGGATCAGGCCCAGGGACCCTTCCTCAACCCGGTCGAGCAGGCCCTGCCGGACGCCGCCTGCGTCGTGTACCGGGTCTGCGAGGGTAGGTATGGGGATCTATTCGACGAGGTCTGGACGCCCAATGCCTGCAGCATCGCTTGGCCGGGCGACATCGAGAGCGTCTGCGCCCAACCGAACGGCGAGGTCTCCCTTTCGATTCAGGATCGGGTGAAGGTAGACAACGCCTACGATCGGGTGGCCCTATCCGTAGCCGCCTTCGAGGGATCCAAAGCCAGCAACGCCTTCACCTCCAAGATCGACGCCCATCGCGCCGGCCGCTATGACTTCACCGCCGAGGAGGAGCTGGGTCGCCAGATCTTCCGGGGCAAGGGCAAGTGCAGCGCGTGTCACGTCGGGACGGAGGGCCCGGGTGCGGCGCCTCCGCTGTTTACCGACTTCACCTACGACAACCTCGGTGTGCCGAGGAACCCCGAGAATCCCTTCTCGATCACCAATCCAGACTGGGCCGATCCGGGCCTGGCGGGCTTCCTGGCGAACGTCTCCTTCTTTGACGAGTTCGCGGACGCCAACCTGGGCAAGCACAAGGTTCCGACCCTGCGTAACGTCGCCCTCGGATCCTGCGAAGCCGTCGAGGAGGACGATGAGGACAAGCGCAAGAAACCGGGCAAGGACGACGATGACAAGTGTGTGATCAAGGCCTACATGCACAATGCCTACTTCAAGAGCCTGAAGCAGGTCGTGAACTTCTACAACACCCGGGACGTCAAGCCGCGGTGCGAGTCCCTCGACCCGCCCATCCTCGACGCAACGGCCGAGGTCGCGATGGCGAACGGCTGCTGGCCCGAGCCCGAGGTGGCGGACAACGTCAATGTCGACGAGCTGGGCGACCTTGGCCTGACCGAGGCGGAAGAGGATGCCCTGGTCGCCTTCATGGAGGCCATGAGCGACGGCTATCTTGATGACGACAAGGACGACAAGGACGACTAAAGGACCGGGCCTGAACGCGGCGGGCGCCTGCCCGCCGCGAGCCGAGATCCAATACCCGAAAGGCAAAGGGCCAGGCGAAAATCGCCGGGCCCTTTGCGTCTGCGCCCATCCCTGGGCGCAAGTCGAGGTTCCTCCCGAAATCCTTACTTGGACTACCCGTGCGCTCGCCTGCGGAACAGGCTCGGCGTTCGTCTCCCAATGCGATGATCTGTCTCTGTTGCCCTAAATCAAATCCGCTTTCGCTTTCCGTGGCCCAGCTCCCAGAGTTTGACTAATCTCTTGCACACGGGTGGCACCTGAGGCTCGCGGTCGGGTGCCAAAAAAAGAAGGGCGAAAGGCGGGTGCATGATCGACTCTCGGGACGAGCCGAGGGGGGCAGGGCGCCTCGATCCAGAGGCCTCGCTCGCTTTAGCGCCATTTCAAGGCTCGGTCGGAGAGACCCTAGGGGCCCGCGGCAGGGGCTCTGCCCCCTTGATCCCCGGCCCCTGTCCGCGACCCTCCATCATCCAATCGCCGACCGCCCTCCGTCTCTCACGGGGGTGTGGTGGCCGATCAGTTCAGGCGTTCGGGTCCTGTCCGCCGTCGGGGTCAGTCCGACCGGTCCGACTATTCGGTTTCCCAATTGGCGCCTCACCTGGACGCCTTGCCAACGGACCCGGACGCCAAGCCCGGGTCTTCTACCCACAACCAGACAGAACGGAAAAAATGATGAAGAGAATAATGCCCGCGACCCTGCTCGGGTGTTCCTTGTCCACTCTGCTCGCCGCCGGCGCCGGGGGGACGGCAGCCCTCGACCTCGAGGGTTTGTCACCCATCGAGGAGCTTGGGGCCCTGATCTTCTTCGACGAGACCCTCTCCATCCGCCAGAACCAGGCCTGCGCCAGCTGCCACGTGCCCTGGGTGGGCTGGGTCGGCGAGGACCCTGAGATCAACCTCGGCGGCTCGGTCTACGAGGGCTCGCGCCAGAACAGGTTCGGCAACCGCAAGCCGCCCAGCTCGGCCTACGCGACCGTGTCGCCGGTCTTCTCCTTCGACGACGTGCTGCTGGAATTCACGGGCGGCAACTTCTGGGACGGCCGCGCGACCGGCTGGAAGCTCGGCAACCCCGCCGCCGATCAGGCCCAAGGGCCCTTCCTCAACCCGGTCGAGCAGGCTCTGCCGGATGCCGCATGCGTCGTCAACCGGGTGTGCGAGGGCGACTACGGCGACCTGTTCCGTCAGGTCTGGAGTGGGCAGAACTGCGCCATCAAGTGGCCGGCCAACACCTTCGGCCAGTGCAACAGCCCCACCGGCCGCGTGAAGCTCTCGGCCGAGGACCGGGAGCGGGTCGAGAACGCCTACAACCAAATTGCGCTCTCGATCGCCGCCTTCGAGGCATCGAAGGCCAGCAACGCCTTTACCGCCAAAGTCGATGCGGTCCGCGCCGGCGAGGCAACGTTCACCGAGGAGGAGTTACTCGGCCAAAGTCTCTTCACGGCCGCCGGCAAGGGGAGATGCGCTGTGTGCCATAGGGGTTCGCCGCCGACTGGACCCTCGCCGCTATTCAGCGACTTCGGATACGACAACCTTGGTGTGCCGAAGAACCCGCTGAACC
>JBAPYD010000037.1:0-6236 GCA_049284555.1 Chromatiaceae bacterium
CGGGTCGCCATCACGACGGGGATCTCGGCCATCTTTCCCTTCCCCTTGCCGCTGATAACACCGTCAAGAACCGAGACCTCGGTGATGCGCGGGAAGGGCAGCCCCTTGGAAAGGAATGGCTGGGCGAGCTGGAAGCTGCAGGTACTTGGGTCGTTCGGATCAGCGCAGGAATCCTGGTGCCAGTTGGTCAGGCTCGCGCACAGCAAGGTCGCCGTGAACGCGTGGCCGCCGATGGTACCCGTGATCTCGCCCTGGCTGATCACCGAGGACGGCACGAGATCGCCTGTCGGCAGCGGCGTCGCCGGACCGAAATACTCGCAGTTGAACAGGTGGTCCTCGATCGTGAAGGGATAGAAGACCTCCTGCAGCGCGCCATCCAGGTAGTCCCGCACGGCGCAGGAGCCGTCAGGCATCATGTGGAAGGGCTGGATCTCCACGTCCATGCAGACATTGCCGTCGCCGACCGGGCCGGAGGCGGCCGCGGTGAAGCTGGTCGCGGCCAGAACCGTCGCCGCGAAGGCCCGTGTCAAGAGATTCACTCGTTCGTTCATGCGTGGTTGTCCCCCGTTCCCTCAATCCTTGGCACCGCGCTTCTTATCGCGCTTGTGCTGGTGGTGGTCGCCGTCATCGCCGTAATGGCCGCCCTTGCCGTGCCGGTCGCGATAGTGATCGTCTTCCTCTTCGTCTTCCGGCAGCATGTCGAACTCCACCTGCTCGGGCTCGGTGAGCGCAATTGCGAGGTTCTTCTCGAATGCGTAGGCGACGATCGTCTGCAGGTCCTCCAGTACCTCTGGCGGCAGCGCCATGAAGGCATCGAGCTCCTCCTCGGTCAGGTCGTCGAAGGCGTCGCTGAAGAGCGCCGAGAACATGAAGTGGGGGTCGAGGTAGGTGACCATGAGGCTCTCGTTGCCGTCGATGCCGTCCAGGCTCACGGGCTTGATCGCGATCTCACACGGCAGCGCGGTTGCATGGTCCATGCCGAGACCCATGGCGGCGATCGCGTTGGTGGGCGAGCAGGCCTCGATCACGCGGTTGCCGGGGACCGGCAGCGGAGCTGGGCGCGCGGAGCGCCAGTCGTCGATGTTCAACAGGTCGTCGAGCTCCGGGTCGTGCACGCCGTCGAGCGACATTGTCTCGATGATAGCGGCGGCAATCGTCGCCGCGTCGCTATCCGTGAAGAGAGTACCGTCGAGCTTCTGGTAGGCGAAGTGCACGTAGGGAGAATCGTACGGAGTCTCCTCGACCACCTCGGCCACCTCCTCTAGGCTGTTATACGTCGGGCCGAGGGGCTTGGACTGGGGCACATGAGCGAATCCTGCCCCGTCGAGGGCCGTCTGGATGATGGTTCGGATCTGGGCGTTCACCTCGGCCGGGAGCTCCTGGATCGCCGCGGCGAAGGCGGGATCGAGCATCTGCTCACCGAACAGGACGTCGGTGAAGAACAGGGTGAAGATCGCCTCCGGCTGCAGCATGTCGACCTTGACCAAGCCGTCCTCGTCCGCGTAGATCGCCACCTCGCAGGGGAGTGCCGGGGCGTGGATGTAGCCATCGATGATCTTGGTGGTGTCGTCACCCTCGACGACGGCCAGCAGCCCCAGCGCCTTCTGCGCGAAGGTCTTGTTGCACATCTCGACGATGTTGACCTTCTTGCGGTTCGCCGCCGACATCGGCTCGTCCGGGTCGATCAGGTAGGGCGTCGGCACCCGCAGGATCGCCTCTTCGATGGCCGCTTCGGTCGGGTCGCCCTCGAGGCCGCCGAGGACCCAATCGGACCCGAAGTCCGGGGCATCGTCGACGGTCGCGACATAGGTGGCGATGGCCGTGGCTGCCGCCTTGGCCACGTCGTATGGTGTTTTCGTCGGGTCGGTGGTGTCGACCACATCAAAGGCGACGCGCGAGAACGGTGTCAGCGAGAAGCCGACCCCGCCCTTGTCATCGTCGCTGCCGAGCGCGGCGGTGCTGAATGCCGCCGTAAGGGCGAACAGCAGCGTCGCCGGCCCAGTAAGGTGCCTGCGTGCGTTTCGTAGGGTCATGGAGACCTCCAGGTTGAAGGTTCGCTCGTTGTTCTTACTGCTGAACGCCGGGCTGGAGGATGGGCCGGAGATGCCGGCCCGGGCCACTCGCCAGACTAGGGCAGAATCGCGGGAGATCTCCTTGCGAATTATCATTGCGGCGGGCAGAAAGCAGACGACGGCAGACGCCGCGGGCCGCGACGAGCCTCTCCACGAAAACGCGCTCGGGCACGTGGCCTCGACGGGCGAGCCGTCGGATATCTGGCCCTGGGGAGATGCCGAGCAGATGCCATCCCGGCATTCGATCAGCTCGCGCTTCGAGCGGCGCGACGCGCGACGCGAAACGCTCTGTTTTCAGCGGGAAACGCAATAGATCAGCGTTTTCCTAGTGGTGGGGCCGGCGATCCGCATCAGCGAGCGGATCGCCGGCGGCGGAGGGATCGGCTGTCGCTGCGGGAGCGCTCATTCGTTGCGCTTCCCGCGCGCGCCGATGGTGTGCGGCGACGGCGCGCCGCCCCTCATGCGGAGGTCCCGATCACTCCTTGGACTCGGCGGGGGCGGCTTCCGCCTCGGCCTTCTCGGGCTCGCCCACCGACAGCAGCTCCACGTCAAAGATCAGGGCCCGGTGGGCCAGGGGCCCGCGGTCGCCGTAGGCCAGTTCCGGCGGGATGAAGAGCTTGATCTTGCCGCCTTCCTTGATCAGCTGCAGCCCCTCGGTCCAGCCCTTGACCACGCCGTCGAGCTTGAAGGAGATGGGCTTGCCCCGCTTGTAGGAGCTGTCGAACTCCTTGCCGTCCACCAGCGTGCCCTGGTAGTTCACGGTCACCTTGTCGGTGGGGGTCGGGGTCTTGCCGGTGCCGGGCTCGATGATCTGATACTGGAGTCCGCTCTCGGTGACGAGCACCCCCTCCTGCTTCGCGTTCTCCTCCAGGAACTTCGCGCTCTCCGCCTTCAGCGTGGCCGTCTGCTCCTCGGCCTTCTGCTTCTGCTGGGCAACCAGCTTGCGCTTGAGCTCGGTCAGGGTGGTCTGAATCTCCTCGGGCGTCATCAGGGGCACGGCGTCGGAGAGGGCGTCCTCAATACCCTTGGTGACCGCCGCGGGATTCATTTCGAGCCCTTGCCGCTTGAAGTCGCCGCCAATCTGGTAGCCCAGGCTGTAGTTAATGCGCGCGGTCTCGTCCTCGAGCTTTAGCTCATCGGCCATCGCGCCCAGGCTGACGGACGAGGCAAGGGCGGCGACTCCCAGAAGGGTGGTGATTCTCATCGTTCGGATTCTCCTAGCGTTGGCGCAAAGTTGTCGAAGGATCGATGGATAAGCGGGCGCATGCTACCAGAAAGGCCCTGGACCGACGCATTAGAAGACGGCCGTCGGGCATTAAGAATTGGTAAACGTCGATGGAGTGAATAATGGCGGGCCAGCCAGGAGCGTCCTGCCGGTTGGCGACCTGGCAAGCGACGACTATCCGGCTCGATTGGGGCACCGAAGGCCGCGGTGCGGCGCCATCGCCGCGTGAAAAGCGGGGTGCTGTTCGGTGGCGCCTAAGGCGTGGCCTGGGCAGCCCAGGAGAGGCATTGACCAGACACCCTGCTGGCATCTGATCACTGTGGGTTAGCGGATGAACTGCGGTCCTGGCATTCGATCCGCTCGCGTCGTGACACGCGCGAACCTCGGGGCCCGCCACGCGCAAGGGCCCTGAGACCTCGAACGAGGTGGGCCATCGGTTCCCCGCACGGGAAGCGCAAGCACATAGGCACTTCCCGCGCGAAGCGGGCAACTGACTGCCGGCAGTCCCTGCGCCCCTGGTAGCAGGGGCGCTCCGGAATGCCTTAAGGATTGCGGCCTTTGCCCGGCGTCACCCTGGTCGTCAGGGTCAGGGTGTCGTTCCCCTGATTGACATCTCCGTCCGCGGACACCTCGGCAACCCAGGTTACGGTGAGGGGCCTGCTCACCGTGGGCGCGGTCCAGTCGAAGCTCAGAGTGTCCGCCCCACCCGGCGCCACCGCGAACGGGAGGGTCGCCACCAGGGCGTTGTTGGCCGTGATCGTGATGGTCCCCGAGGCATCGACATCGCCCACGTTGGAGACGGTCACGGAGCCCACATAGGCGCTCCCATTCTTCGCGTTCTTGGGCACGTCCAGGGCATCCAAGGCCATGTCAACCAAGGGTGGCGGGGTGATCGTCACGTCCACGGTGGCCGTGTTGTCGTCGGGGCTCGGATCCCCTCCGTCGCTGAAGACCTCCACGGTCCAGGTCAGGGCCGCGGGCAAGCCGGTGGGGTCGGCCACGGTCCAGCTGAACTCGGGGTCGGGGATGACGGACGCGCCAGGCGCCAGATCGGTGAACACGCCGAGGAACGAGGCGTAGAGCTTGCCGGAAGCGTCCTTCGCCTCGCCGACGACGCGTCCCGAGGCGGTGACCGGGGCGTTGTTCTTGACGGTGACGGTCACGGGCACCTCGTCACCCGTGTCGACGGTGGCGGTCGGTGAGTCCCCAGCGACGCTGAACGCGGCGACGGCCAGGTCGGCTTCGGGTGGCGGCGGGGCGAGCTGGGGCGGCAGGGTCTCCAACCACGGGGCGACGAAGGGCGCCCCTTCACCGACGTTGGAGGTACGCATGGTGAAGGTCGCGGTCCCGGCAGCCGCGTCGTAGGTGGGCCAAGTGGTCATCGACTCGACGGTGATGTGGTAGTTGTTGTTCACCAGGCCCATGTCGTCGAGGGCGGTGATGAAATAGAACTGCCTGCCGAATGCCGGATCGCTGGGGTCGGTCACTTCTGGGTTGGCGACCCAGTAATCGATGATCTCCTGGGGAACCGGTACGGGGGCGTTGTCGGGACGGATGAAGTTGCCCGCCGTGGTCAGGATGGGGTCACCGAAGTCTGGGCTGTTCGGGTCGGTGTCCAGCACGACGTAAGTCTGCCAGCAGGGTGTGCCCCCGCAGGCCGTGCTGGTGCCGCTGCCGTCCCAGTCGGCGATGGTGTCGGCGTCGGTGACCGGGTCGCCATCGTCGTCCCAGAAGTATCCCAGCGGCAGGGCGCCCTGGGGAAGCATGTTGCCGAACAGGCAGTAATGGAGCCCCTGGACATTGCCGACGGTCTCGATCCGGTCCTCGGTACGGACGACCAGGTTGTAATAGGAGCGTCCGGTGCCCGAGGGGTCCGTGGCGCAGTCCAGTTCGTTCTCGTCGGGTATGGTCGGACCGGGCAGATAGAAATACCCGTCGACGGTGCGGTTCTGGTTGTCCGCGGCATCCCCGAACAGGCCGGCGGACATCAGGGAGCCGAGATCGGAATTCCCCGGAGGGGTGCTGTAGAACGGCAACGCGAAGTCGTTCGGATTGGGGTTCTGACCCTGCTGACGCTTCGTGAATCTCAGGCCGTCGCCCGGAGTGGAGGCCACGAAGCCGTCTCCAGTACCGAAGCCGAGCTCGACGACGAATCCATCGACCCGCTCACTGGTGGCGTTGATGTACTTCTTGAACACCCGATAGGTGCGAGCAACGTCGTCCGGGGCACTGACGTTGAAGACCATGTCCAGGGGCTTGCCGTCGATTAGGTCGATGCTGCCGTCGGGGTCGGGTACGATGTCGCCGTCTCCCGCCAGTCGCGCCTCCAGCTTAACCCGCTTGGCGGACTGGAAGGCGTCCGTGCAGGTCTTTGGAATGGCGCCCGGAATGGCCCGATTGGTCCCGCTGGTGATGATGCAATTGTCGCCCGGATTCGGAGAGTCGGTGAGCACCTGCGCACCGGGAGCGACCACCGCGCCCTCCTTCCAGATCACGGCCCCATTGGTCTCCAGCCGGGTCGTATCCGTGAACAGGGTGCTGTCATAGGTGACCCCGGGCGTGTGCAGCGGCTCCACATCGGCGGGCCAATTGGGTAGATCCGTCACCGCATTGTCGCGGTTCCAGGTGTCGATCGTCTCCGCAACGAGGGGGCCGGTGCCAAAGACGAGTGGTGATGCCGCAATCAGGGCGGCATAGAGTGGCGTGCGTCGAAACATCGGGTGTACTCCGTACCAATGGATGGCTAGTGTGAGACTCCGTGATCCGCGGCGATCGTCTGGACGGGCACTCCTCGAGGCCCGCTATGGACTGTCGTCACGGCTCCAGAGACCAGGCGCCCGTGAGGCGCTCTTCTTGTGTGCCCCTAAGTGGGAAGCGCTGATTCACTGCACTTCCCGTGCGGACCCTCGATGGCCCGCCATTCTTGAAAGCCTTGTCCC
>JBAPYD010000038.1:0-4323 GCA_049284555.1 Chromatiaceae bacterium
CCATAGTGCACCCCTGTTAAACCGCGTGCTGGTGTGATTTCGCAACGCCCTCGCGGGATTTGTCCGCAGAGGACTCCAATCGCTTTGCGCCGACACGGTTTAAGTCAAAAAATTCTCAATCCTAAAACGCGGCAACTCAAAGGTCTGTCGAGAAGTGCGCCGCCCGCGACCAAGGTGTTGTTCGGCGCACGCCACACAGGCCGCGTTTTAGCTACCCATCTTCTCGGCCTTGGCCACCGCTTCTTCGATACCGCCGACCATGTAGAAGGCCTGCTCGGGCAGATGATCGTAGTCGCCGTTGACGATCGCCTTGAAGTCCTTGATGGTGTCCTTGACGGACACGAACTTGCCCGGCGATCCGGTGAAGACCTCGGCCACGAAGAAGGGCTGCGAGAGGAAGCGTTGGATCTTTCGGGCGCGCGCCACGGCGAGCTTGTCGTCGTCGGAAAGCTCGTCCATGCCGAGGATGGCGATGATGTCCTTGAGCTCCTTGTAGCGCTGCAGGGTCCCCTGCACGGCCCGGGCGGTGTCGTAGTGCTCGGCGCCCACGACGTTGGGGTCCAGGATGCGGCTCGTGGAGTCCAGGGGATCCACCGCGGGATAGATGCCCAGCTCCGCGATCTGGCGCGACAGCACCAGGGTGGCGTCCAGGTGGGCGAAGGTGGTGGCGGGCGAGGGGTCCGTCAGGTCGTCCGCGGGGACATAGACCGCCTGGAAGGAGGTAATGGACCCGGTGCGCGTGGAGGTGATGCGCTCCTGCAGCGCGCCCATCTCGGAGGCCAGCGTGGGCTGGTAGCCCACCGCCGAGGGCATGCGCCCGAGGAGGGCCGAGACCTCGGTGCCCGCCAGGGTGTAGCGGTAGATGTTGTCGATGAAGAGGAGCACGTCCCGGCCTTCCTCGCGGAAGAACTCGGCCATGGTGAGGCCGGTGAGTGCCACGCGCAGGCGGTTCCCGGGAGGCTCGTTCATCTGGCCATAGACCAGGGCCACCTTGTCGAGCACGTTCGACTCCTTCATCTCGTGATAGAAGTCGTTGCCCTCGCGGGTCCGCTCGCCCACCCCGGCGAACACCGAGAAGCCGCCGTGGGCCTTGGCGATGTTGTTGATGAGCTCCATCAGGGTGACGGTCTTGCCCACCCCGGCGCCGCCGAAGAGGCCGACCTTGCCGCCCTTGGCGATGGGCATGATGAGATCGATAACCTTGATCCCGGTCTCCAGGATCTCGGTGGACGCGGCCTGGTCCTCCAGCTTGGGGGCCGGACGATGGATGGCCCAACGCTCGTCGGCCCCCACGGGACCGAGCTCGTCCACCGGGTTGCCGAGCACATCCATGATCCGGCCCAGGGTCTTCTGGCCCACCGGCACGCTGATGGGCGCGCCGGTCGAGGTCGCCGAGACGCCACGCTGCAGACCATCGGTGGAGCCCATGGCGATCGTGCGCACCACCCCGTCCCCGAGCTGTTGCTGGACCTCCAGGGTGAGACCCATGTTGTCGATCGTGAGTGCCTCGTAGACCTTGGGCATCTCTCCCCGGGCGAACTGCACGTCCACCACTGCGCCGATGATCTGTACGACGTTTCCGGAGCTCATAGTCTGTTCCTCTTCTCGCCTGGGGGCGTCGACGGGATGCTGTCTGGGTTTTCGTTTGGAGTCGCTGGCAACGGAGGGTCGACTAGACCGCCGCGGCGCCGCTTACGATCTCCGAGATCTCTTGGGTGATGGCCGCCTGGCGGGCCTTGTTGTACACGAGCTGCAGCTCGTTGATCAGGCTCCCGGCGTTGTCCGTGGCGGCCTTCATGGCCACCATGCGGGCCGCCTGCTCACAGGCCCCGTTCTCGACGACCGCCTGGTAGACCAGGGACTCGATATAGCGGGTGAGGAGCGAATCGAGCACGGTCTTGGCATCGGGCTCGTAGATGTAGTCCCAGTGAATGGGCATGGACTCCTGCTCCCCGGCGACCAGGGGCACCAGCTGCAGGATCGTCGGGCGCTGGGTCATGGTGTTCACGAAGACGTTGGACGCGATATAGAGTGCGTCGATCTCCTTGGCCTCGAAGGCGTCGAGCATGACCTTGACGGTGCCGATCAGGTCCTCGATGTGGGGCTTGTCCCCCAGATGGGTGGCCTGGGCCAGGACGGTGCCGCCGAAGCGCTTGAAGAACCCGAGGGCCTTGGTCCCGATGGTGCAGAAGACGGGCTCGACACCCGCGGCCCGCGCCTCCCGGATCTCCGCCAGGAGGCGGCGGAAGAGGTTGCTGTTGAGCCCGCCGCAGAGACCCCGGTCCGTGGAGACCACGATATAGCCGACCCGCTTGCGCTCCCGCTCGGCCGCCATGAAGGAATGGCGGTACTCGGGGGTGGCCCGGGCCAGGTGGTGGATCACCTGGAGGATCTTCTCCGCGTAGGGCCGGGAGGCCGCCATGCGCTCCTGGGCGCGGCGCATCTTGGAGGCCGCGACCATCTGCATCGCCTTGGTGATCTTCTGCGTGCACTTGATGCTCGCGATCTTGCTGCGGACTTCTTTCGCGCCAGCCATTCTCTAAGCTCCCGGCCTCGCCGAGTGTTCCTCCGCTGAACGGGGTCCTCGGCGTGCTGAATCAGATGTCAGGTTGAGCTGCCATGCACCGCTCGTGATGAGCCCGAAGGGCGCCATCGCGGCCGGGCATGGCCGGCCGCGTCACCAGGTATTGTTGGCCTTGAAGTCCTTGATCGCCGCGTGCATGGCGGTCTGGATCTCGTCGTTGTAGTCGCCTGTGGCGTTGATCTTGTCCATCAACTCCGACTGGCTGGTCTTGAGATAGGACTGGAGGGCCTGCTCGAAGTCCACCACCTTCTTCACGTCCACATCGTCCAGGTAACCCTCGTTGGCCGCGAACAGCGACATGGCCATCTGGGCGACGCTCATCGGGGAGTACTGGACCTGCTTCATGAGCTCGGTGACCCGCTCGCCGCGCTGGAGCTGCTTGCGGGTCGCCTCGTCCAGGTCAGAGGCGAACTGGGAGAAGGCCGCCAGCTCCCGGAACTGCGCCAGGGCAAGCCGGATGCCGCCGCCGAGCTTCTTGATGATCTTGGTCTGGGCCGCGCCACCCACCCGCGACACCGAGAGACCCGCGTTGATGGCAGGTCGGATGCCGGCGTTGAACAGGTCAGTCTCCAGGAAGATCTGGCCGTCGGTGATGGAGATGACGTTGGTCGGGACGAAGGCGGAGACGTCACCGGCCTGGGTCTCGATGATGGGCAGGGCGGTGAGGGAGCCGGTCTGGCCCTTGACCTCGCCCTTGGTCAGCTCTTCGACATAGTGGGCATTGACGCGAGCCGCCCGCTCCAGCAGGCGCGAGTGGAGATAGAAGACGTCACCCGGGTAGGCCTCGCGACCTGGCGGGCGGCGCAGGAGCAGGGACACCTGGCGGTAGGCCCAGGCCTGCTTGGTGAGGTCGTCGTAGACGATCAGGGCATCCTCGCCCCGGTCCCGGAAATACTCGCCCATGGTGCAGCCGCTGTAGGGGGCGATGAACTGCAGGGCGGCGGAGTCCGCGGCGCCGGCGGCGACGATGATGGTGTGCTCCATCGCCCCGAACTCCTCGAGCTTGCGCACCAGGGCGGCGATGGACGAGTTCTTCTGGCCCACCGCAACGTAGATGCACTTAACCCCGGTGCCCTTCTGGTTGATGATGGCGTCGATCGCCACCGCGGTCTTGCCGGTCTGGCGGTCGCCGATGATGAGCTCCCGCTGGCCGCGCCCGACCGGGACCATGGCATCGATGGCCTTGAGGCCCGTCTGCACCGGCTGGTCCACCGACTGGCGGGCGATGACCCCCGGCGCCACCTTCTCGATCGGGGACGTGCCGGCGGCATCGATGGGGCCCTTGCCGTCGATGGGGTTTCCCAGGGCGTCCACCACCCGGCCCAGCAGACCGGGACCAACCGGCACCTCCAGGACGCGGCCCGTGCAGCGCACCCAGTCCCCCTCGGACAGATGGGTGTAGCCCCCCAGGACGACCGCGCCGACCGAGTCCCGCTCCAGGTTCAGGGCCAGGCCGAAGGTGTCGCCGGGAAACTCCAGCATCTCGTAGTACTGGGCATCGGAGAGTCCGTGGATCCGGGCAATGCCGTCGGTCAGGCTGACGATGGTCCCCTCGGTGCGGGCCTCGGTCTTGAGCTCGAACTGCTCGATCTTCTGCTTGATGAGGTCGCTGATCTCGGAAGGATTCAGTTGCATGACGGTCTCTCGTTCAAGAATGGGCCCGCGGCCGATCGGCGCGTTCAGAATTGGAGTGCGTGGGCGAGCTGCTTGAGCTTGCCGCGGACCGAGTCGTCGATGAC
>JBAPYD010000039.1:0-6700 GCA_049284555.1 Chromatiaceae bacterium
GCTCGCGCCTCGTAAGATTAGTTTATCGGCATATACAGAAAACCTCAGCGCCTTGCGTCGGCCAAGATGTACCTGCTCGACACAAGGCGTTTTTTGTGGGGGCACGATGGAAGCGAAAGGCGAAACCGTAACGCGGGCGAGAGGGTCCGCCGTGATGTTCGGGACCCTCCTGCTGTTCTGGCTCATGCTGATGGGCAGGTTGACGGCCGACGTCCTCGTCGTCGGTGCCTTGGCCTCGCTGACCATCGCGCTCCTGTATCCCAATGGCCTCTCGTTCTTCACGGAGCTGCGCCCCACGCCCAAGGCCTTCATCGCGGGGCTGCGCTATTTCGGTTACTTCTTCAAGGAGCTGGTCAAGTCCAACCTCCGACTCACGGCCATCGTTCTGTCCCCATCGCTGCCGGTCAAGCCCGGCATCGTCAAGGTGCGCACGCGCCTGAAGAGCCGCATGGGGCGGCTGATGCTCGCCAACTCGATCACCCTCACGCCGGGCACCCTCACGGTCGAGATAGACGGCGAGTGGCTGTACGTCCACTGGGTGAGCGTCCAGTCCCCGGATATCGAGGCGGCGACCGCCGAGATCGTCGCGGGTTTCGAGCGCTATCTCGAGGTCATCTATGGTTGATTTACTGATCTATCTGGCCGCGACGATCGCGGGGGCGGCCTTCCTGCTCGCCCTCTGGCGCTTCATCCTGGGCCCGACGGCCGCCGACCGCATCATCGCCTTCGATGGCCTGACCATCGTCAGCATCACCGGAATCGTGCTCGGTGCCCTAGCCGAGGGTCGCGGGATCTACCTCGACGTCGCCCTGGTCTACGCGCTGCTGTCCTTCCTCGGCGTGATCGTCGTCGCCCGCTACATCGAACGGGGGTTCTGATGCAATCGGTCCTTGCCCTCCTCGGCGGCATCCTGCTGGTCGGCGGCACCGCCTTCCTCCTCTTCGGCGGGATCGGGCTGGTGCGGATGCCCGACCCTTACAACCGGATCCAGGCGGGGACCAAGGCCACCACCCTCGGCACCCTGCTGACCCTCGCCGGGGTTGCCTGCCTACGCCCGGAGTGGGCCCTCAAGCTGCTGCTGATCGGCGTGTTCCTGCTCTTCACCAATCCACTCTCGTCGCAGGTCCTCGCCCGTGCGGCCCACCGTATCGGCGTGAGGAAGGCACCCCAGACGGTCGTCGACCGGCTCGAGGAAGACCTCGCCGAAAAGAATATGGGAGCAAGACCATGACCCCATTGATGATCGCCATGAGTCTGCTGCTGAGTGTCACGATGACGGCGGCCGCCCTGCTTGCCACCCGAGGCAGGCAGAGCCTGGGGATCTCCATCCTCGCCGCGGGCTTGGTAAGCCTCCTCGCCTCGGTCCAGTACCTCCTCCTGGCCGCCCCGGACGTGGCGATGACCGAGGCGGCGATCGGCAGTGGACTCACGACCTTCTTGTTCTTCTTCGTGCTGGGACGGGTACGGAGGGGCGAGCATGATTAAGCGCTTTGCGGTCGTCCTGCTGCTGCTGGGCCTGGGCGCCGTCTTCGCCGGGCTGCTTGCCGGCTACGCCCCCGACGAGGAGCTCAATCTCAGCGCGCGCTATTACGCCGAGCATACGGCCCAGGACATCGGCGCGGCCAATATCGTCACGGCGATCATCGTCACCTACCGCGGGCTCGACACCCTCGGCGAGGTCACGGTCCTGTTCCTCACCGCCGCCATCGTCGGCCTGGTCCTGAGCCACGGCCGGCGCAAGGGCAGCGGTCCCCAGCGCGAGCTGCCACCCTCGGGCGAGCTTCTCTCCACCGGTACCCGCCTGCTGGTGCCGCTGATCCTGCTGTTCGGCGTCTACGTCTTCGTCAACGGGCACCTGACCCCGGGCGGCGGCTTCCAGGGCGGGGCCGTTCTCGCCTCGGCGATCCTGCTCCTGCTGCTGACCAACCCGCTGCTGCGGTTCGGGCACGGCCTGATCGCGGCGATCGAGTCCACGGCGGGCCTGGTCTTCGTCGGGATCGGTGTCCTGGGCGTGCTGTTCGCGGGCGGATTCCTCGACAACCGGGTCCTGCCCATCGGCGACCTGGGCGCGCTCTTCTCGGCCGGCGCGATACCGGTCATCTACTCGTTCATCGGGCTGAAGGTCGGCGCGGAGTTCTCGTCGATGCTGGTCAATCTGTCCGAGACGGAGGACCTCTGATGGCCTACATCGCGATCGCCACCGGCTTCGTCCTGATCCTGATCGGGCTCTACGGGGCACTGACCAACCACAACATCCTGCGCATGATCGTCGCCTTCAGCGTGGCCAACACGGGGGTGAACCTGGTCATGGTGGCCGTGGGCTACCTGCACGGGCGCACGGCCCCGATCCTGAACGAGGCGGTCCCGGTCGCCGAGGCCGCCGCCCGCATCATCGACCCGGTGCCCCAGGCCCTGGTCCTGACCGCGATCGTGATCGGCGTCGGGGTGACGGCCCTGATGCTCGCCTACGCCTACAAGCTCTTCGAGACCAAGGGCACCCTGGATATCTCGAAGTACACGGAGCTGAAATGGTAAGCGCCATCTTCATCATCGCGGTCGGCCTGGGGGCCGCGTTCCTGCTGGGGCTGCTGCGCGACGAGTGGCGAGCCGCCGCTTACGGCGTGACCCACGCGGCCCTCACCTTCATGGTCCTGGTGTCGGCCGGCTGGGTCTGGGTCCTGGCCTCGGGGGACGGCAGCCCGGTGGAGATACTCACCGCCGGAACGGCGCCGCCCTTCGCCATCAACCTGCTCATGGGGCTGCCCGAGGCGACCCTGACCCTGTTGATCAACCTGACCGGGCTGTTCTCGGCGATCTACCTGCGCGACACGATGTTCAAGCAGGGGCGCCGCGCCATGGCCGTGCTGCTCATCTTCACGATGGCCGCCTGCGGCATCGTCATGACCCGGGATCTCTTCAATCTGTTCGTCTTCCTGGAGCTCGTCTCCATCGCCACCGGCGGCCTGATCCTGCTCTCGCGGGACAAGCGCGCCCTGGGGGCCGGCTTCAAATACCTTGTGGCCTCCCAGGTCATCACGATCCTGCTGCTGATCGGGATCATCTTCTCCTACCACGCCACCGGCACCCTGAATATCGACGGGATGGCCGAGGTCTCCGAGCTGGTGCTCAAGGGCGGTGGACTGGCCTTCTTCCTGATGTTCATCGCCGTCGTCGCGGAGCTCAAGCCCTTCCCGGCCAACGGCTGGGCACTGGACGTCTACGAGTCGGCGCATCCCGCCTTCTCGGCCATCCTCTCGGCGGCCGCGGGGTCGGCGGTCCTCTTCGCGGCGGACAAGCTGCTCCTGATCGGCGGGCCGGCCTGGTCGTCGGCCGCCACCGGGATCGGCATCCTCGGCTTCGTCGGCGGCAACCTGTTCGCCCTGTCCCAGGACAACGACCGGCGGCTCCTGGGTTACTCCTCTGTGGCACAGATCGGCCTGATCCTGGCCGTCGTCGGCCAGCGCGAGATCCTGGGCGATAGCTACCTCTTCATCGCCGGCGGACTGCTGCTGGCCCACGCCGTCGCCAAGGCGGGCCTGTTCTGGCTGTCCGGTCTGGTGGAGGGGCGCCAGCTGACCGCCTGGAGCGCCCTGCAAGGTCACCCCCTCCTGATCTTCGCCTTCGCCAGCTTCATCGCCCTGCTGACCGGACTGCCCCCGTTCCCGGGCTTCTATGCCAAGTGGGAGCTGGTCCACGCCCTGGCCGCCGAGGGCCGTCTCGTCCTGCTGGGGCTGATCCTGCTCGGGGCCCTGCTCGAGGCGGGCTATCTGTTCCGCTGGTTCGGCTACGCGATCAAGCGCGAGCGGGTGGCCGAGCCCGTCGCCACCTCGCCGTTCAAGCGGGTGGTGATCCTCGGTGCCGTGGCCGCGGGCTGGGGCCTGAGCTACCTCTGGGGCGACCTCTCGCCCAACGGCAACCTGCTCCATGCCCTGCCGCTCCTCTTCGCCCTCGGCTTCCTGGCCCTGGAATGGCTGCCCACCTGGATCAAGAACAGCATCGCGATCGCCGGGATGGTCGCCTGGTTCCTGCTGAGCCTCCCCGATTACGACCCACTGCAGCTCATCTTCGCCGGCGTCATGCTGATCGGCGGCGCCCTGATCCTGCTCGCGAGCTACCAGACGGGGGGCCGGCGGATCGGCTTCTACCCCTCGGCGATGCTGATGTACGCGGGGCTGGCGATGCTGATCGTGGCCGAGGACGCCTTCAGCTTCTTCGCCGCCTGGGAGTCGCTCACGGTCGGCTCCTACTTCCTGATCCTGCGCGGCAAGCGCTCCGAGCCCCACGCCCTGTCCTACATCGTGTTCTCCCTCGCCGGCGCCTTCCTGATCCTGGCGGGCCTCGCCCTGGCGGCCGGGGGCAACCCGCTGTTCACGCTCGATGGTCTTGCGGCGGTCTCCGCCCCCCTCGCCCCCTGGGTCTTCCTGCTGCTGGCGATCGGCTTCATGACCAAGACCGCCGCGGTCGGGCTGCACATCTGGCTGCCGGGCGCCCACGCCGAGGCCGAGACCGACGTCTCGCCCATGGTCTCAGGAATCCTGCTGAAGGCCGGCCTATTCGGGCTCTTCGTGCTCCTCATGCACATGGGCAGGCAGCAGCTCTACGGCGTCGAGCTGACCCATCTGCTGCTGTGGATCGGCGCCCTGTCGGCCCTGCTCGGCAACCTGATGGCGGCCTTCCAGGAGGATGCCAAGCGCCTGCTGGCCTATTCCTCGATCGGGCAGATGGGCTATGCCCTGTTCGGCCTGGCGATGATGAACCACCTGGGCTGGCTGATGGCCCTGATGTTCGTCATCAACCACTACATCTACAAATCGATGCTCTTCCTCTCCGTGGGCGGCATCGCCAAGCGCACCGGCACCCGGGACATGTACCGCATGGGCGGCCTGATCACCCTCATGCCCCTGTCCTTCATCGCCGTGCTCATCGGCATCATCGCCATGTCGGGCGTGCCGCCGCTCTCGGGCTTCGGCGGGCGCTGTATCTTCTACAACGCGATCATGACCGCCGATTACCGGCTGCCGATGATCCTGATCTTCATCTCCGGGCCCATCGCCTTCCTCTATCTGTTCCGGCTGATCCACACGATCTTCCTGGGCCAGCTGAAGGACGAGCACCGGCGGGTGAAGGAGGCGCCGTTCTGGCTGGTCCTGCCCCAGATGATCTTCGTCGCCTTCCTGATGGTCTTCGCCCTGGTCCCCGGGCTCGCCCTGCGGCGGGTCGACGGCTACATCAGCCAGTTCTTTCCCCAGGGGGCACTCGGCTGGGAAGGACTCACCATCACCAGCGACTTCGGCTACTGGAGCCCGATCTCGATCATGATCGTCGTCGGCGTGATCTTCGCCACCCTCTTCGCCTGGCTCCTGTTCGTCAACCGCAAGGCGCAGAAGGTCAAGCAGTTCAACATCGCGTTCGCGGCCGAGCGGCCCTACCGGCCGGAGACCACCCACTTCGCGTGGAACTTCTTCGCCCCCTACCGCAAGGCCCTGGGCTTCCTGACCGAGCCGGTCGTCGAGCGCTTCTGGGCCGCCCTGGTCGATCTGCTCCACGCCACCGCCGACCTGCTACGCCGGCTCTACAACGGCAACGGACAAACCTATGCGATCCAGCTGGTGGCCTTTGTCGTGGTCGTCTACCTCCTGAGAACAGGGCTCTAACCATGCACTTCGAATGGATCAAGATCCCCTATTCGCTTCTGACCCTGTTCATCGTCGCGAACTTCGGGTTCCTGCTCACCGCCGTGATGGCCAAGATCGCGGCCCGCGTCGGGCGGCGGCACGGCATCCCCGTGTGGCAGAATTACTTCGACCTGATCAAGAACTACGGCCTTCGCAGCTCCATCACCCACGGGGTCATGTACTACCTGGGGCCCGTGTTCCGGCTCACCGGCGGGGTCGGCCTGCTGCTCTTCGTGCCCACCATCTACGGCTCGGAGATGTTCTCCAACCTGTCCTTTGCCGGTGACCTGATCCTCGCCCTGTATTTCGTCTTCTTCGGCTCCCTGGGCATGGCGCTCGGCGCCGGCGAGAGCGGCCACCCCTATTCGGCCATCGGCGTCACCCGCGGGCTGTCCCAGGTGACCGCGGCCGAGCTGCCCTTCGCCCTGGCCGTCTACGCGGTGGCCGTGCAGTATCAGACCCTTTCGGTCACCGAGATCGTCGCGGCCCAGCAGGGGGGAATCCTGAACTGGACCCTGTTCACCAACCCCATCGCGGTCGCCGCGGCCATGCTCTCCTTCCTGGGCTCGATGATGCGCCCGCCTTTCGACGTGGTGCTGGCACCCCAGGAGATCCCCATCGGGCCGCCGACGGAGTACCACTCCTCCTATCTCGCCCTCATGCAGACCAATCGCGCGATCTTCCCTATCGCCAAGATCGTGATCTACATGAACCTCTTCTTCGGCGGGGCGGCGAGCTGGCCGGTCTTCTTCCTCAAGGTCTTCCTGATCTACCTCTTCTCGGTCTTCGTGGGTGTGGCCTTCCCCCGGTTCCGGGTGGAGCAGTCGATCCGCTGGTTCCTGGTCTGGGCGGTGCCGCTCGGCGTCATTGCGATCCTAATGGTGTAAGCCGATGAAAGACGATTTTCCAACGCCGCCCGTCAGAGACGAGCTGGAGAAACGCGTCGTAGAGACGCCCGATGGCCAGAAGATCGAGATCGATCCGCTGCGGGACTACTACTGCCAATCCGCGCCCACCGTCATGCC
>JBAPYD010000040.1:0-4667 GCA_049284555.1 Chromatiaceae bacterium
GGAGAGCGATGCCTTTCTCTCCCAGCTGGCCCAGTTTAGCACGGTCAGTGGGATCGAGAAGCTGAATCAGTCCTTTGCGGCGCTCGCGGGGTCTCTCACGTCTAGCCAGACCCTGCAAGCCTCTCAGCTGGTCGGACGATCCGTGCTGATCTCCGGCGACGGGGTGGACTTCGACCCCGCCCAGTCGCCGAGCTTCACGACGGCGGTCGACCTGCCGGCGATGGTGCCGGATCTGACCGTTCATCTCTACAGCGCCACCGGCGAGCTCGTTCGCTCGATGAACATGGCCGGGCAAGGGCCAGGTCTGGTGGAGGTGAGCTGGGACGGGCTGAACGACTCCGGGGAGCCGCTGCCATCCGGGCGCTACCGCTTGGAGGCCACCGGCTCGGTGGGGGGGGGCCGGTGGTTCTCCCCTCCCTGGTGATAAGGCGGGTGGACGCGGTCTCATTCGACCAAAGGGACGGCTCGCCCCTCCTCGCCCTGGCCGGGGGGGATCAGATCACCCTGAATCAGGTGCGCGAGATTCGTTGATCAACAGGTGACCTAGGAGACTCCGTGATGTTCAACAGTGCCATCAGCGGCCTGCGGGCCGCGACCAGCGACCTCAGCGTCGTGAGCAACAATGTGGCCAATGCCTCGACGACGGGATTCAAGTCGTCACGCGCCCTGTTTGCCGACATGTACGCGGCCAACTCGGGGCCCTCCAATGCCGTCGGGATGGGCGTGAAGCTCGCCGGGACCAATCAGCTCTTCAACCAGGGCTCTCTCAACGTCACCAACAATATCCTGGACCTGGCAATCGACGGCCAGGGATTCTTCGGCGTCAATGAGGGTGGCACCCTCTCGTACACCCGCGCCGGGGCCTTCGGCACCGACCGGAACGGCTACATCGTCAACATGGCCGGGCAACGGTTGAGGGGTTACCTGGCGAACGAGGCGGGCGGGGTCACCAGTCAGCTCGGGGACCTGCGGATCGACACCTCGAATATGCCGCCGTCGGCCACGCGCTCGGGCAGTGCCTCGCTGAACCTGGACGCGGGCAGCGTGGCCCCCGCCGTGGCCTGGCCGGCGACCCCCTTTGCCTTCGGCGATGCGGGCCCCTCGCCGGAGACCTACAACAGCTCATCCTCCCTGACGATCTACGACAGCCTGGGCAATCCCCACACGCTGTCGCTGTACTTCGCTCGTGGCGCTGGGAACGTCTGGGACGTGCACACGCTCGTGGACGGCGTGACCGTGGGTGCCACCCCCGCCGGGACCCTCCAGTTCGATGCGAACGGCGTGGTGGATCCAGCGACCGCGCAGCTCAACCTCACGGGTTGGCAGCCCCTGGACGCGAGTGGGGTGCCGAACGGGGCGGCCGCGCAGAATTTCACCTTCTCGCTGGCCGACGCGACCCAGTTCGGCAGTCCCTTCACCGTTCATGCACTGGACCAGGACGGCTACGCTGCCGGGGAGTTCAGCCGCATCGGCATCGATGCGTCCGGCGTCATCACGAGCTACTTCTCCAACGGCCAATCGAAGGCCCTGGGTCAGGTGGCCCTGTACAACTTCGCGAACCCCCAGGGGCTTCAGCAGTTGGGCGACAGCGCCTGGGCCGAGACCCCCAGCTCGGGGCCGGCGATCGTTGGGATGCCCGAGACGGGTGCCCTGGGGGCCGTCCAGGCCGGCGCCCTGGAGGAATCCAATGTGGACGTCACCGCGGAGCTGGTGCATCTGATCCTGGCCCAGCGCAACTACCAGGCAAACGCCAAGACCATCCAGACCGCGGACACCGTGACCCAGACGATCATGAACCTGCGCTAGCTGAAGGGGAGGACCGCCAATGGACCGGATGATCTACCTCGGTATGGTCGGGGCCAGGGAGGTCGCGGAGGCCCAGGGCGTTGTGAGCAACAACCTCGCGAACGCCAGCACCACGGGCTTCCGAGCCGACCTGCAGAACCTGGAGAGCCGCCCCTTGTACGGGCCCGGGTTCGAGTCCAGGGTCTTTTCCGGCGCGGACTCTCCAGGCGTGGATCTCTCTCCGGCACCTCCAATCACGACCGGCCGCGACCTGGACGTTGCGGTCCAGGGCGAGGGTTGGATCGCGGTCCAGGGGGCGGACGGCAACGAGGCCTACACACGGGCCGGCGACCTCCAGATCTCCGCGGGAGGGATCCTCATCAATGGGGCCGGTCATCCGGTCCTCGGCAATGCCGGCCCCGTGGCCCTGCCCCCGGCGGAGCGGATCGATATCGGCCGCGACGGGACCGTCTCGGCAAAGCTGCTCGGACAAGACAACCTGGCGGTGCTCGACCGCATCAAGCTGGTCCGCCCGCCCGTACAGGACCTGATCAAGGGCGAGGACGGGCTCTTTCGGCTGCGCGGTGGCGAGGAGGCGCCTGCGGATGCCACCGTCTCCCTGGTGGCCGGGGCCCTGGAGTCGAGCAATGTCAACAGCGTGGAGTCGCTGGTGCAGATGATCAGCCTGGCCCGTCTCTTCGAGGTGCAGGTCAAGGTGATGAAAGAGGCGGAGACCTTAGACCAGTCGGCCAGTCAGCTTGTGCGGCCGAACTGAGCAACCTGAAGGTCCAAGGCACCGTCCGAGCCCTCGGGCAAACCCAAGGGAAGCGCTGATCGATTGCGTTTCCCGCCCGGGCCAAGGGTGGCCCGGCATGTTCAGGCACCTCGAGTGACTGAAAACGCAGCGACTCGGAGATCGCATTTTCGAATCGTGAGCCGATCGAATGCCGGGGTGGCATTTGATCAGCATCTCCCTTATGGGGCTGCGCAGGGGCCAATGCAGCGCGTCATTGGTCGCAATGGCATAAGCCCTGCAGCGATAGCCCCAAGCGTCAGCACCTTGACGCGGTCGGCAACGATTGACGGAGGTCTCATGTTCGCGCCGCTCTGGATCAGCAAGACCGGGCTCGAGGCCCAGCAGACCAATCTCTCGGTCATCTCGAACAACCTGGCGAATGTCAACAGCAACGGCTTCAAGCGGGGTCGCGCCGTGTTCGAGGACCTGCTCTATCAGACCGTGCGCCAGCCCGGTGCCCAGGCGACCCAGGACACGGAGCTCCCCTCGGGTCTGACCCTCGGGACCGGTGTCCGCACGGTGGCTACCGCCAAGCTCTTCACCCAAGGCAACATCGTCCAGACCGGAAACGACCTGGACCTGGCCATCAACGGGCGCGGGTTCATTCAGGTGCTGTCGCCCGACGGCTCGGTGGTCTACACCCGAGACGGGGCCCTGCAACGCAACTCCGAGGGCCAGCTGGTTACCGCCGGCGGTATGCCCATCGTGCCGGCCATCACGATCCCGGAGAACACCCTGACCATCACGGTCGGATCGGATGGGACCATCTCCGCCCAGGTAGCGGGGGACGACGCCCCCACGGAGGTAGGCCAGATTGAGCTGGCGGACTTTGTCAATCCCGCGGGTCTCGAGCCCTCGGGAAACAATCTGTTCCGGGAGACGGCCGCGAGCGGGGCGCCCCAGGCAGGCACGCCTGGGCTCGACGGGCTTGGTGTGCTCGTGCAGGGATCGGTGGAGACCTCCAACGTCAACGTGGTGGAGGAGCTGGTCAACATGATCGAGACGCAGCGTTCCTACGAGATGAACTCCAAGGCCATCGGGACGGCGGACGACATGCTGCGCTTCGTCACCCAGAACCTGTAGGCGCGGACGGGCCCAGAGTCATGAGTGGGATCGGAGGACTCGTTGCAGGTCTCGGCCTTGCTGGCCTCCTGTTGGTCGGGGGGTGTGCATCGGACCTTGCCCAGCCCAAGCCGGGGGACAATCCGGCCTATGTGGCAACGCGCCCACCGCCACCGCCACCCGCGCCCCGCCCCATGGCGCCATCGGTCCCCCGAACCCTGATGACCGGGAGCCTTTACCGCGTCGGCTACGGGATGCGGCTCTTCGAGGACCCGGTCGCGAGTCAGGTGGGCGACATCCTGACCATCGTCCTCACCGAGAAGACGGACGCCAAGAAGAAGGCGGCGACGGGTGTCGGGAAGGACTCCAAGAACGTGGCGTCGGCGGGGATCGCCACCGACGGTCTGAGCTCCAAGCCGTGGAGCGCGGAGCTCGATCTGTCGGCGAACCGGGACTTCGACGGCTCGGGTAAGAGCGAGCAGAGCAACAGCCTGAAGGGGAGCATCTCCGTGGTCGTCTCAGAGGTGCTTCCAAATGGCAATCTGGTGGTGGGTGGCGAGAAGTGGATCACCCTCAACCAGGGCAATGAATACATTCGCATCTCGGGAATCGTGCGCCCCCAGGACATACAGCCTGGCAATACGGTGTCGTCGCTGCAGGTGGCCGATGCACGCATCAGCTACGGCGGCACCGGTACCGTGGCGGATTCCAATCGGCCTGGCTGGCTCGCACGGTTCTTCCTGGGACCCATCTTCCCCCTGTGAGCAGATGACGCGCGATCAGGCGTGGCCCTAACGATCTGGATTTCCATCGATGAAGATCCCGCTCCAGTGTCTCCCACGGCTCAGGGCTTCACCACTCCGATGGCTGATGGTTCTGTCCCTTTTGGCCCCCGCCCTGACGGCGGGGGATGGGATTTCGGACGGCGGGGTCCTGGACGACTGGTCGGATGGTGGCACCACCCGCGTCAAGGACATCGCCTCCCTCGTGGGGGTGCGTAGCAACCAGCTCGTGGGCTACGGAC
>JBAPYD010000041.1:0-4458 GCA_049284555.1 Chromatiaceae bacterium
CCCCCCTGCTACACAAGTCCTCAATCCGGCGGGCACTCGCAGCCACAAGCCCGAGCCCTCGCCGGTTCCGAGACCACTCAAGTCGACGCTGGGGGGACAGTCTATCCCGCCTCTGTTAAGTTATCCACAGGGCGGAACGGGGACCCGACTCCGATTCTGGTTGACTGAGCGGCGAATTTTTCCTACCTTTCTCGATCTTTTTTGCGGGCCCCGTGAACGCCACGGCCAGTTCATAGCGAGCAACATCATGAAGCGAACCTTTCAGCCAAGCAGGCTCAAGCGAGCCCGCAATCACGGCTTCCGCGCCAGAAACGCGACCCGAAGCGGCCGCAAGGTACTCGCGGCTCGCCGGGCCAAGGGGCGGACTCGCCTCACCCCCTGAAGGACTTAGCGGACCACCCCGCCCCTTCCATCGGGCGTTCAGCGGAGGCCTTTCCTCCCGGGCTCCGCCTCCGCGACGCCGCCGCCTTTCGGCGCGTCTTTGCGAAGCCGACGCGATTCGGAGGCAGCGGCTTTCTGATCCTTGCCCGAACGGGCAGATGTAGCGGCCCACGTCTGGGGCTGGCCATCTCGAAGCGGTGCGCCAACCGAGCAGTTGACAGGAACCGGCTGAAGCGAATCGTTCGGGAGAGCTTCCGGCTTCGCGCCTCGCAGCTTCCAGCCGTGGATGTGGTGGTGCTCTGTACCCGGGACGCACGACAGTTGCCTCCAGCGCGCCTCAGGCAGACGCTGGAGCAGGCCTGGGAACGAATCAGGAGTTCTAGATGGGACGAGCCGTGATTTTCTTGATCCGGGTCTACCAGTACCTGGTCAGCCCCCTCCTTGGGTCCCATTGCCGGTTCTACCCCACGTGCTCCCAGTACGCCATCGAGGCCATCGGGCGCCATGGGCTGGCCCGCGGTGGGTTTCTCGCGTTACGCCGATTGTCCCGCTGCCACCCCTGGCACCACGGCGGCATCGATCCGGTACCACCCAAACTTCCGTAGTCGCTACCCATGGATAACCTGCGCCTGGTCTTGGCCTTCTCCCTGGCCATCGTCCTGTTACTGATTTACCAAGCCTGGATGCGGGACTACGGCGCCACCGCCCCCGAGGTCTCGGCCGGGACGTCCGCCCCAAGCCAAGTGACGACGGGTGACAGCGCTCCAGACCTTCCTCAGGCCGTCCCTCAGGTTGCCCCATCTGCACCCGCGGAGACGCCCACCCCTCTCGCGACGACCACAGCCGCGCCCGCGCTGGAGCCCATCCGCGTCGGGACCGACGTTTTGAAGGTCGAAATCTCCCCCAGGGGCGGCACCTTGGTGAGCGCCTGGCTCCTGGACTATCCGGTGACCCCAGAGCGCCCGGAGGACAAGGTCCGGCTGTTCAAGCCGGATGCGCCAAACCTCTATCTGGCCCAATCCGGACTCTTGGGCAGCGCTGCCGATAGTCTCCCAACCCACGAGGCCATCTTCGAGTCTGAGACCAAGAGTCACGCCCTCGCGCCTGGCCAGGACCACCTGGAGGTGGTCCTCACCTGGACCCACGCCTCCGGTATCCAGGTGCGCAAGCGCTACGGGTTCCAGCGCGGCAGCTACCTCATCACCCTCAGCCAAGAGGTCGTCAACGGCACCGATTCCCCCGTGGTGGCCCGGGCCTACAACCAGTTGCAGCGAACCGAGCTGGTCGATCCCAACGCCTCCCGTTTCATCTACACGTATACGGGTGGCGTCTACTACACGCCCGAGGACAAGTACAAGAAGGTCTCCTTCGACGACATGGGGGATGCCAAGCTCGAGCGGCCCGTGCGCGATGGCTGGCTGGCCATGATCCAGCACTACTTCCTCGCCGCTTGGATCCCGCCCCGCGGGGTCGAGGAGACCTTCTATACCAACGTCCTGGACAACAGCCGCTACATCCTGGGTAGTTACTCCCCGGCCACAACCATCCCAGCCGGCTCTACCCACGTCTTCGACAGCCAGCTCTTCGTCGGACCCAAGCTTCAGGACACCCTGGCCGAGATCGCCCCGGGACTCGACCTCACGGTGGACTACGGTTGGCTCACCGTGATCGCCCAGCCGATCCACTGGCTCTTGGCCAAGATCCACGAGGTGGTAGGCAACTGGGGCTGGTCCATCATCGTGCTCACGATCCTCATCAAGCTGGTCTTCTACAAGCTCTCCGAGACCAGCTACAAGTCCATGGCGAACATGCGCGAGCTGGCACCCCGGCTCCAGGCCCTGAAGGACCGCTACGGGGATGACAAGGAGCGGCTCAACCAGGCCATGATGGAGATGTACAAGACCGAAAAGATCAACCCCCTGGGCGGCTGCCTGCCCATCCTCGTTCAGATCCCGGTCTTCATCGCGCTGTACTGGGTGCTCCTGGAGAGTGTGGAGCTCCGCCAGGCCCCCTGGATCCTCTGGATCGACAACCTCTCCGCCCCGGACCCCTATTTCGTGCTCCCGCTGATCATGGGCGTCTCCATGTACGTCCAGCAGAAGCTCAACCCGGCCCCCCCCGACCCGATGCAGGCCAAGATCATGATGAGCCTGCCCTTCGTGTTCACGGTGTTCTTCGCCTTCTTCCCATCCGGCCTGGTGCTGTACTGGACGGTGAACAACCTGCTCTCCATCGCCCAGCAGTGGCACATCACCCGGACGATCGAGAAGGCAGCGGCCAAGCGCCGGCGCTGAGGCCACCGCTGCCAACCTCGGCCCTTGGTATCGGAGACCATCGCCGCGATCGCCACCCCACGAGGCGTGGGCGGGGTCGGTATCGTCCGGGTCAGCGGGCCCCTCACGCGTTCGATCGCCCAGTCGATCCTGGGACGGGTCCCGCGGCCCCGGTTCGCCACCTTCGCCCCCTTCCGCTCCGCGGATGGCTCCTGCATCGACGAGGGTATCGCGGTTCTGTTCTCCGCACCGCGGTCCTACACCGGGGAAGATGTGCTGGAGCTCCAGGGTCACGGCGGTCCCGTCGTCATGGATCTCCTGCTTCAGCGCTGTCTGGAGCTTGGGGCCCGAACGGCGAGACCGGGTGAGTTCAGCCAGCGGGCCTTCCTGAACGGCAAGCTGGACCTGACCCAGGCGGAGGCGGTGGCCGACCTGATCGAGAGCTCCACCGCCCTTGCCGCCCGCCTGGCCGTGCGGAGCCTCCAGGGGGCCTTCTCACGACGCATCGAGTCGCTGATCGAGGGCCTGATCCACCTGCGGACCTACCTCGAGGCGACCCTCGATTTTCCCGATGAGGAGCTGGGCATCTCCGTGGAAGACGTGGTCGCGGGCGATCTGGCCGCCCTGCTCTCCGAGACCCGGCGGGTCCTGGGTGAGGCCCATCAAGGGGAGCGCATCCGCGACGGGTACACCGTCGCCATCGCCGGGCCTCCCAACGCGGGCAAGTCCAGCCTGCTCAACGCCCTGTCCCTGGCGGACACGGCCATCGTGACGCCCATCCCGGGAACCACAAGGGATCTCCTGCGGGTCGATATCCAGGTGGACGGGCTGCCGGTCCGTCTGGTGGACACCGCGGGGCTCCGGGACAGCCCGGACCCGGTGGAGCAGGAGGGGGTGCGCCGGGCCCGCGAGCAGATCGCCCGATCCGATCTCGTGCTCTGGGTCTACGACGCGACCAAGGGGCCGGACCCGACCGGGCTCGCGGACATCCCCCCCGGGGTCCCCGTGACGCGGGTCCGAAACAAGATCGATCTACTCGACTCCCCACCGCCGATCCCCGTCCCGGATCAGGACGAGATCTCCCTCTCCGCCCTCACCGGCGAGGGACTCGATCGCCTCAATGCGCTCATCAAGGCCCGCGCCGGGATCGACGCCATGGCCGAGGGGGCCTTCGTCGCCCGGCGTCGGCACCTGGAGGCCTTGGAGCAGGGACTCGTCCACCTCCAGAGCGCGGAGAAGGCACTCGAGGCGCGGCTGGGTCTCGAGCTCGTCGCCCTTGATCTTTCCGCGGCCCAACGCGCCTTCGGCGAGATCACCGGGGTCTTCACGCCGGATGACCTCCTGGGCCGGATCTTCGGGAGCTTCTGCATCGGCAAGTGAGGGTGTGCTTGGCCTACCCCGTTCTCCGTCGGGGCCAGAAGCCCTCGAGGCAGCGCTTCAGTCCAGGTACGCCGTCCGGCGAGCGGTCTGGCGAGTAGCGCTCCCGAACGTACAGGGCGATGAAGCGCGTCACCGGGGGCGCCAGGTCGGGGCGGGACCGGGCGACGCGCTCGGCGTAGTCTCTGGGCCCCTCGTTGGGGCGGCGGGGCAGGCCTGCCCGCGCCAGGCGTTGGCAGAACCGCGCGTAGACGGCCTCCAGCGGGGATGGCCGCGCCCTTTGGCCCATGAGACCCCAGAGGGTCAGTCCGAGGACGATACCCGAGGCCGCGACCATCAGGAGCGCGAGCCCTCTCTCCCGGACGTCCTCCAGACCCAGGTGCTCGAGCAAGGAGCGCTGATGGTCCAGGGAGAAGTCCAGCACCCA
>JBAPYD010000042.1:0-1549 GCA_049284555.1 Chromatiaceae bacterium
GGCAGGAAGGGGGCGGCGCCGAGCGCCACGCTCAGCACGAATAGGGTCAGATAGGCCGGCAGGCGGACGTTGACGTCGGTCCAGCCGGGGCCCGCCGCGACCCCGAGGTCCGAATACAGCAGATGGAGCAGATCCAGCAGGGCGAGGGCGCCGATCAGCACACCCAGGGCCGCGCTCAAGGTCGCCACGGGCCACAGGATCGGCCGGTCCTGCGCTTGGTCCGAGCCCCCCTGCTGCAGGTGCACTAGGATCGCCAGGGCCGCGCCGCCCGCCGCGACGACCAGCACCCACAGGGCGAGCCCGGAGAGCGCGTCCAGGAAGGGGAGCGTGAAGAGATAGAAGCCCGCGTCGAGGCCGAGCACGGGCTCGCTCACCCCGGCCATGCTCCGGTGGACGAAGAGCAGGCCGGACTCCCAGGACTCCCATCCCCAGGCGCCTCCGCCGATGGCCCCCACCAGCTCCACCCATGGGGAGATCGCGGGAAGCACCCGCCGCGCCGGGGTGTTGAGCAGGGATACCAGCACAAGCGCCGTCAGGGCCCCTGCGGCCGTGGTGGTCGCCTGGGCCCCGAGGATGGTCCAGAACCTCGGCCCATAGCCCAGGGTGCTGAACCAGAGGGCCTCGCCCCAGAGGTCCATCCCCGCGAACAGGAGCACCGTGGCAGTGCCGAGCAGGGCGCCCGCCCAGACCAGGTAACGCCGCCCCCGCCTCAGGCCGCTGTGCACGAGCAAATAAGCGGTCCCGAGCAGGGCGAACAACAGCAGCACATACATCGAAGCACTCCGAAGCGATGGAAAGCGACAGGGCGGGGCGCTCGCCAGGTCGCCATTTCATCGACGCAAGTCCCATGCCTCGCGCCGGCCGGTCGGGCGGTGGAGCGTTCCTTGCTGGGGTGAGGGTAGGGCCGACCGCCTCACCCCTGTGGTCTGCCCGAGGGCCGGTTCCGGGCGGCGTGCCGACACGGCCGAGGGCCGCGCCATTGCCTACGGTTCCCTCCCCCGCAGAAGGGGGTGGCATGCACCTTGAACTCGATGATCCCCATCGGTGCCTATGCCTCATCTCACGGAGACACTCGCTCTACTCGTTACCCTTGGTCTGGCCGCCCAGTGGCTCGGCTGGCGCTTGCGGGTGCCCGCGATCGTGCTGCTTATCCTTGTGGGATTCCTGGTCGGCCCAGCGCTCGGCTTGATCCGGCCGAGCACCGACCTCGGTGCCCCCTTCGATCCCATGGTGCGTCTTGCCGTGGCGGTCATCCTGTTCGAGGGTGGTCTCACACTGCGCTGGGATGAGCTGCGCCGGGCCGGCCGGGGGGTGCTGCGCCTCATTACCCTCACGGTCGTGCTCGGCTGGGCCTTCGGCGCCGCAGCGGGTCATTGGATCGCGGGTCTCTCCTGGCCGGTCGCGGTGGTTCTCGGGGCCATCATGGTGGTCACCGGGCCGACGGTCATCCTGCCCTTGCTGCGACAGGCCCGGCTGCGCCGCCGCCCGGCCACGTTCCTGAAGTGGGAGGGCATCGCCAACGATCCGGCCGGGGCGGTGCTCGCGGTGG
>JBAPYD010000043.1:0-2850 GCA_049284555.1 Chromatiaceae bacterium
GGATGTGCTCGATCAGGCCGCCGTGAAGATCGTCGAGCTAGCAGCCCCCTTCGCGACGTTCCCGTCGGAGATCGCCGCGGAGACGGACGTGCTCGACATCATCCGCACCTGGCAGTTCGAGCGGGGCGGAAAGCTCGGTTGGAAGCAGTAGCCCCGTAAGGCGGCGTCCCGGACCAGGCCGGACGGACCGATTTGCCCGGCCCCCGCCAAGCTCCCCACTCCCAGGCTTGCCACCCCATCCGGTGATCGGGATACTAGGTCCATGGGATTCTCCACCTCACTGACGAACCACTTCCTGATCGCGATGCCGGGTCTTCAGGACCCCAACTTCGCGCGAACGGTCACCTACGTGTGCGAGCACACGGAGCAGGGTGCCATGGGAATCGTGATCAACCGGCCCACCGACGTGACCCTGGGGGAGCTCCTATCCCAGCTCGAGATCCAAACACGCCTGGACTGGGTGCGTGACACGACGGTCTACCAGGGCGGCCCGGTCCAGACGGACCGGGGATTCGTGCTCCATAATGCGGGCCCCCGTTTCGATTCCACCCTGGACATCACCCCCCAGATCAGCGTCACCACCTCCCGGGACGTGCTGGAGGCCATCGCCGGTGGCCAGGGGCCCGAGCGGAGCCTGATCGCCCTCGGCTACGCGGGCTGGGGGGGCGGCCAGCTGGAGCAGGAGATGAGCGCCAACGCCTGGCTCAGCGGCCCGGCCGACGACGATATCATCTTTCGACTCGACCCAGATGCCCGCTGGCAGGCAGCGGCCCGGCTGCTGGGGGTGGACCTCAACCTGCTGAGCGGCGAGGCGGGGCACGCCTGAGGGGCGGGGCCTCTGGGCACTGATGTCGACCCTGCTCGGCTTCGACTTCGGACCGCGCAAGATTGGCGTCGCCGTAGGCCAGAGCGTCACGGGTACCGCCCGGCCCCTCACCACCCTGAGGAGCCGCAACGACAGGCCGGACTGGCCCGGTATCGAGTCCCTGGTGAGAGAATGGCAACCTAGCGCAGTCGTCCTGGGGCTCCCATTGGGCACGGACGACGTCCCCGTGGACTGGGCAGACCGCATCTATCGTTTCGCCCGCCAGATCCAAGGCCGCTTCGGCCTCGCGGTGCACCTGGTCGACGAGCGCCTCACCTCGGTCGAGGCACGCCGCCAGATCAGGGCCACACCCGGCCTGCGGCCCACCGACCACCACCGGGAAGACGCCGTCGCCGCGGCCCTGATCCTCGAGACCTGGCTCAGTGAGCACCCTTGCGATGCGTGACGCCCAGCCCACCCACACTCGGCCCTGGAGTGACGCCCCGAAGATCGAGGCCGCCATCCGCGACATGGCCGACGAGCTTCGGCGCCTGCTCGAGGCGCGCGGCATACCCGCGCCCCTCATGGTGGGCATCCACACCGGCGGGGCCTGGGTCGCGGAGCGGCTGCACGCGCTGCTCGGGCTCACGGAGCCCCTGGGGACCCTGGACATCTCCTTCTACCGGGACGACTTCACCCGGATCGGCATGCACCCCCAGGTCCGTCCGTCACACCTCCCAGTGTCGGTGGACGGTCGCCATCTGGTCTTGGTGGATGACGTGTTGCAGACCGGCCGCACCATCCGAGCCGCGCTCAACGTGTTGTTCGACTATGGCCGACCCAAGTCGGTGACCCTTGCCACCCTGGTGGAGCGCGACGGCCGCCAGCTCCCCATCGAGCCCCAGGTCGTGGGGTTGCACGCGCGCCTCGACCCCGGCGAGCAGATCAAGCTCTCCGGCCCCGACCCATTGATCCTCGTTCGAGGGCGGGTCCCTCCGCGCGACCCCCGAACGGATGTTGACAGCTCAGGCAGGGCCGACCCATGAACCCCGCCAACCCCCAGCTCGACGAGCTGGGCCAGCTCAAGCACTTCCTCACCATCGAGGGCCTGAGTCGGCAGATCCTGACCGATATCCTCGATCAGGCGGAGGGTTTCCTGGGCGTCGCCCAGCAGGCCGTGAAAAAGGTCCCCCTGTGCCGTGGCAAGGTGGTCGCCAATCTGTTCTTCGAGACCAGTACCCGAACCCGGACCACCTTCGAGCTGGCGGCCAAGCGCCTCTCGGCGGACGTGCTCAACCTCAACATCGCCACCTCGGCCACCACCAAGGGCGAGACATTGCTGGATACGCTGCGCAACCTCGAGGCCATGCATGTGGACATGTTCGTGGTGCGCCATGCCACGAGCGGCGCCGCCCACTTCATCGCGGCCCACGCCGCCCCCCACGTGAGCGTCATCAACGCCGGGGACGGGCGTCACTCCCATCCCACCCAGGGGATGCTGGACACCTTCACCATCCGCCGCCACAAGGGGGACTTTCAGAGACTCTGCGTCGCCATCGTCGGCGACGTGCTCCACTCCCGGGTCGCGCGTTCGGAGATCGCGGCCTTGCGGACCCTGGGGACCGGGGAGATCCGCATCATCGGTCCCCGGACCCTGATCCCCGCCGAGGCGGAGTCGCTCGGGGTTCGCGTCTATCACGACCTGCGTGAGGGCGTACGCGACGCCGATGTGGTGATCATGCTGCGTCTGCAGCGCGAGCGCATGACCGGGGCCCTCCTGCCCAGCGAGCACGAGTACTTCCAGCTCTTCGGACTCACCGAGGAGCGGCTCTCCACCGCGAAGCCGGATGCGATCGTCATGCATCCTGGCCCCATCAATCGCGGGGTCGAGATGGACTCCACGGTGGCGGACGGCCCCCGCTCCGTGATCCTGGAGCAGGTGAGCAACGGCATCGCGATCCGCATGGCGGTCATGTCCCTCTGCCTGGGCACCCAGAATCGGCGCGGGCAGGCGGTCCAGGACGAAGGGGGTGGCTCAGTTGGCT
>JBAPYD010000044.1:0-4729 GCA_049284555.1 Chromatiaceae bacterium
CCACGCACGGAGGCCGTGCCACCGAGGGCAGGGGCGCGGGTCTTCCGGGCGGGCGCCGAGCCCTGCTGCCGATCGCCCTGGTGCTGCTGGCGGCTGGTGCCGGCGGGCTCTACTGGATCCTGCGGCCGCTGCCGATCCAGGAGCCGACCGACATCGACTCAAGGCCCACGACTGAGAGTGAGGGTCCCTCGGGGCCGGGGCCCATCGAGCCGGCGCCATCCCTCGGCCAGTTGGTCCAGGCGGGGCGTCTGGACGAGGCCTTCGTCCTCACCCAGGAGGCGGTGGGGGCCGGGAGGACCCTTCCGGTCGAGGACGTCTGGCTCCTGGCCCAGGGACTCCAGCGTGCGGGGCGTCTCGACGAGGCCTTCGCGCTGATGCGGGAGCTGGCCAACAAGGGGCACGGGCCGTCCGCCTTCGCCGTGGGTGAGATGTACGATCCGCTGCACTGGTCCAAGGAGCACTCGCCCTTCTCCAAGCCCAATGCCCGCAAGGCCCGAGATTGGTACGGGCGTGCCGGCGAGGCGGGTGTGGCCGAGGCCGAGTCCCGAATCCGGGCCCTCGACGCCCAAGGGGAGGAACGCTGATGAGACGCTCGGTCCTTCGGGCAGGGACGATGCGGATCCTCGCGGGGCTGCCGATCCTCCTTGCCCTCGTCGCTCCGGATACGGCCGCCGCGGAACGCCAGGCCCTGGCCATGCCGGGGAAGACCAGCCTCTACCAGCGGGTGCTGACCCGCCCCGGCGCCGCGTTGCGCGAGTCGCCCGCGGTCGATGCCCCGCCCGGAGCGGAGCTTCCGCCGCTCAGCGTCTACTACGTCTACGACCGGCGAGAGATCGAAGGATCTCAATGGCTGGAGCTGGGCACCGCCGTGGAGGACGCCGCGGCCGGTTGGCTGCCCGCCCCGCAGGCCATCGACTGGCGCCAGACCCTCACCCTGGCCTTCACCAGCAACGCCAACCGGGAGCCCGCCCTGTTCTTCAGGGATCGGGGGGGGCTCGTGGGGCTGTTGGAGTCCGAGGGCCTGGTGCCGGAGACGGAGCGACTGCGCGCCACCATTCGGGAGGGTCGAACCCCCGAGGGGTTCCCGGTGATTGCCAAGGAGCCGGACACCTACGTGGACCCCAACAAGCAGTTCTATCTGCTTCCGATCCTGGCTCACGAGCAGGTCTTCCTGGAGATCGGACTGCGTACCACACTCCTCGAGGTGGCGGCGGTCACGCTCCAGGCCGGTGAGCAGGACCTGCTCCAGCAGGGGCCTGCCCCAGGTGGTGCCAGGCGGGGCGCGAACTCCGCGACGGTCGCCGCACCGGGGGTTGGGGCCGATTACCGTGCCGGGGTGGTGTTCGTCATCGACAGCACCTCCTCCATGGGACCCTACATCGACCGGACGCGCGCGGCGATTCGACGGATCTACGACCGGCTTCGGGGCTCGCCCCTGGGCGACGCCCTGAGCTTCGGTCTGGTGTCCTTCAGGGACAACACGGAGTCCGTCCCCGCGTTGGAGTATGTGAGCCGCGTGGCTGCAACCCTGGAGGACGGGCGGGACCCGTCGGGCTTCTTCTCCAAGGTGAACCGGGTGGAGGCGGCCCAGGTGTCCAGCCGGGGATTCAACGAGGATGCCTTCGCGGGGGTCTACGACGCGATCGAGTCCATCGACTGGCGTGGCTATGCGGGCCGCTTCATCGTGCTCATCACCGACGCGGGGGCGCGAGAGCCCAATGACCCGCTGGCACGCACGCGGCTCGGGGCCGAGCGGCTGCGTCTCCTGGCCCAGGACAAGGATCAGACCGCCGGGGGCGCCAAGATTGCCGTGGCGGTCCTCCATCTCCTGACCCCGGAGGGCCGTCAGACCCATCGGATGGCAGCGGCCCAATACCGCGCCCTGGCCCGTTGGGGGGACGCGGGTGAGCTCTATTTCCCGGTGGAAGAGGGCTCCGTGGATGCCTTCGGCCACCAGGTCGACGCCCTCTCGGACGCGATCGTCCAGCAGTTGGAGGGGATCCGCTCGGGTCGTCTGATCGAGGTCCCAGAGGGGCCGGAGGCGAGCGAGCTGGAGCGCAAGACCGCCCTGGTCGGGCGCGCCATGCAGCTGGCCTACCTCGGCCGCGAGACGGGGAGTCGGGCGCCGCGCCTGATCAATGCCTGGGTGAGCGACCGGGACCTTCTGGAGCCAACCCAGAAGACGCTGGAGGTGCGGGCGCTGGTGACCAAGAACCAGCTGAGCAACCTCCAGGAAACCTTGGAGGCGATCCTCACCGCCGGGGAGCGCACCACCATGAGCGCCAAGGACTTCTTCGCCCAGCTGCGGGGCGCGGCGGCGGCCCTGGCCCGGGACCCCGACAAGGTCAGCAGCCTGGAGGTCCGGCGCCTCGCGGACGTGGGGCTGGTGGGTGAGTGGCTGGATGATCTGCCCTATACCAGCCAGGTGATGAACCTCACCGAGTCCCGTTGGCTCTCGCGCTCCTACGCGGAGCAGCAGGAGGTGCTGGACGTCATCGAGGAGAAGATCCGGCTCTATCGCCGCATCCATGACGACACGGACCGGTGGATCGACCTCAGCGGGCGCCCTTCCAAGGGGGAGTCGGTCACCACCATCCCGCTGGACGCCCTGCCCTGATGGTGTCCTCCCCGGCGGTCTACACGTGTCATGACCTGGTCAAGCGCCGCGAGACCAAGGGGGTGGGGTTCGAGCTTCGGGTGCCGGAGCTGCGCATACGCCCCGGGGAGGTGGTGGTCCTGCGCGGGGCGAGCGGCTGCGGAAAGAGCACGCTGCTCGATCTGCTTGCCCTGGCGCTGAGGCCAGACGGCGCCGAGACCTTCAGCTTTCGCCCCGAGCACCAGGCGCCCACGGACCTGCTCCGCCTCTGGTCCCGGGGCGACCTGGACGGCCTGGGACGACTGCGGGCCTCCAGTATCGGCTATGTGCTGCAGACCGGCGGGCTCCTGCCTTTCCTCACCGCCCGGGAGAACATCGCGCTCTCGTGCCGACTCCTGGGGCGGGCCCCGGGAACGGTCGTCGAACGGCTGGCGGAGCGGCTCGGGATTCTCAGCCTCCTGGATCGGTTGCCCAGTCAGCTCTCCGTGGGGGAGCGCCAACGGGTGGCGATCGCCCGGGCCATGGCCCATCGGCCCAGCGTGGTGCTGGCGGACGAGCCGACCGCCTCGGTGGATCCAGTCAAGGCCGCCGCCATCCTGGATCTACTGATGGAGCTGGTGCGTCAAACGGGGGTGACGGCCGTGATCGCGAGCCACGACTGGCGCCCGGACCTCACCGCCGGTGTCCAGGTGCTCCAGCACCGTATCGAGCGGGATGGGGCCATGACCCGCTCGCTCTTCTGGAACTGACCATGCGCCCTCACCGGGAGATCTTACGGCTGTCCTACCGGGACTTCGCCCATGAGCGGCGTATCTCCCTCTGCTACGTCCTCGCCCTCATGGCCGTGCTGGCCCCACTGCTGGTGCTCTTCGGGTTGAAATTCGGTTTGGTGGACACGCTGGCCCGGCGCCTGGTGGAGTCTCCTTCCAATCGGGAGGTCCTGGCCGTGGGCAGTCGTCGGTTCGACGAGGCGTGGTTCGCCCGGATCGCCGCCCGAGACGACGTGGCCTTCCTGGTGCCCAATACCCGACGGATCGCGGCAAGCCTGAGCCGGCTCCAGAACCCGGCGACGGGCAGCGATGTGCGTGCCCTCCAGATGATCCCGACGGGCCCCGGAGACCCGCTGCTCGGCACCTCCCCGGTGCCCGATGGCGTGGCCGAGCTGGTCTTGTCCGCCCCAACGGCCGCCAAGCTCGGTGCCGAGGTGGGCGACCGGCTGGTGGCCCGCATCGACCGCCATCGTCAGGGCAGGGACGAGGGTGTGGTCTGGGAGCTGACGGTCACCGGGGTCCTGGCCCCGGAGGTCCTGTCGGAAGAGGCCGCCATGGTGCCCCTGGCCCTGTTGGTCGCCACCGAAGACTATCGGGACGGGGTCGCGGTGCCGGGACTCGGCTGGGAGGGCTCGCCGCCCCCGGTGGGTCCCCGCAGCTTCGCACGCTTCCGGCTATATGCCACCAGCATCTATACGGTGGGTGCCTTGCAGGCGGCCCTGACTGCGGAGGGAATCGAGGTCCGCACCCAGGTGGCCGAGATCGCCGCCATGCAGTCACTCGACCGCAACCTGACCCGTGTCTTCTGGCTGATCGCGCTCATCGGCACCCTGGGTTTCCTTGCGTCATTGGCCGCCAATCTGCTGGCCAATGTCGAGCGCAAGCGCCGGGAGCTCTCCATCGTTCGGCTGATCGGCTTTCCGACCCTGAGTCTGGTCCTGTTTCCAGTGACCCAGGCCATCCTGGTGGCCGTCATGGGCGCCCTGGCCGCGCTCTGCGTCTACCTTCCCGTGGCAACCGCGCTCAACAGCTGGTTTGCCACCAACCTGCGGTCGGGTGAGTCGATCTGCCGGCTCCTGCCTGGTCATGTGGCCATCGCGCTCGGGGCCACCCTGCTCGGCGCCGCGGCCTCCGCCGCCTGGGCCGGCTGGCGGGCCGCACGCATCGAGCCCGCGGAGGGACTGAGGGATGTGTAAGGCACTGCGCTTCGCAACTTGGGTCCCCTTGGCAATCGCCCTGGGGCTCGGCTCGACGAGCGCCGCCGAGGAGGCCGGGCAAATTGCCTGGCCGGAGCGGCTCTACAATCCCCAGCCAGCGGCCGACGACCTGGTCCTGCCGCTGGGCTGCGGCGGTGCCATGGTCT
>JBAPYD010000045.1:0-3111 GCA_049284555.1 Chromatiaceae bacterium
GAAACGGGGTGCGCATCGGGGTGGCGACTGCCAGCACCGGCAAAAAGGGCCACGGCACGCCGACGGGTGTGTTCACCATTCTCAACAAGGACAAGGATCACCACTCCAAGACCTATGGCAATGCCCCCATGCCCTATTCGGAACGGCTGACCATGGACGGCGTGGCCCTGCACGCGGGGGGGCTGCCGGGCTACCCCTCCTCGCACGGCTGCGTTCATTTGCCATCCGAGTTTGCGCGACTGCTCTTCGGTATCACCCACCGGGGAACCACCGTGGTGATCGCCGGGAAGTCGACGGCACCGCGATCGGTGGTCCATCCGGCCGCGCTGGCGCCGGTGAGCGCCATGAGCGGATCAGCGTTGCCCGATCACTCCCTGGGCAATTTTGAGGACCTTCGCTGGGAGCCGGAGGCATCGCCCGAGGGGCCGCTCACCCTGGTGGCCAGCGCCGCCGATCGGCGACTCGTCGTCCTGCGCAACGGGGTGGAGATCGGGCGCGCGCGAATCCAGGTGGACCACCCCGGTGAGCCCCTGGGGACGCACGCCTACACGGTGCTTGCCGGTCGCGACGGCGGGCATCCGCGCTGGAGCACGGTCGGTCTGCCGGGGCACGCCGCCGAGAGCGGCGGGGCCCATGACGAGAACCCCTTCAACCGCCTGCGTCTACCGCGCGCCCTCACCAGCCGCCTCTACCCCCTGCTGGAGCCCGGCACCACCATGCTGATCACGGACGCCCCGATCCTGGAGCACACCACCGGTCCCACCCTCGCCGTCATGCGCTCCGGGCTGCCGGAGGACCGGCCGGCCGCCGAGGCGCAGCACACGGGCTATCGACGAGCCCCCGCCCCCGTCGAGTCGGTCCGCATCAACTGAGGGGATGGCCCGTCCGGAGCGGGGACCCAACCACGGACACGCCGGGCGAGGTGTCGAGCAGATCGCTCCCGTCGGGAGGGCGGGCACTTCGACCCGCCTCGAATGGAGGTTCCAACTCGCCCGGCGAAGTCTCGATGAAGCAGTCGGCGGTTGCCGAGCGGGCGTACGACCAAGGTCGGTCCGCCCGATCGGGAATCATTGCCAAAACCCTCGCTATGGAGCCAAACCCATGAGACTGAGAAACCACATCATCGCCGTGACGCTCGCATCGCTCTTCGCCACCGGCGCCGCCGGCACCGATTTCACCCACCGCAACGGAGGGCCGAGCGAGTCCCAGATGCTCGCGAAGGGAGACGGGGGGATGCCCGGGATGGCCTACGTGCGGCCCGTGCTGAGCGGCGTGCTCTACCGAGCGGGCTTCAAGGGCGGGGACAAGGGCAACACGGGCCTCACCGGCGCCCAGCGGGAGACGCTGTGCGAGGCGGGGTTCTCCGGCGCCCGTTATGTCGATTTCGGCTCCAAGACGCAGTTCGGCAAGACGAGCTGCGGATCCCATACCATGGACTACGCGAAGGGGTCGTCCGGGAACGCGAGCGACATCATGCGCGAGATCCACTCGGTCATCGAGAGCCCGAGCAAGGGACCGGTCCTCGTCCATTGCATGTGGGGCGTTCATTCATCCGGGGCGGTGTCGGCAATGGCCCTCATGCAATTCTGCGGATGGCCCGAGAGCAAGGCCAAGGCCTATTGGGAGAAGGCGCGCAACAATGCCCCCTGCTCAGGCGGCGGCTGCGACAAGTGGATTGACGGAAAGCTCTCCCGCTTCCGGTTGGATCCGGCCCTGAAGATCAGCGCCGAGCAGCAGCGCCAGATCTGCCCCAAGTGACGTAGCCCATGGGGGCCACGGCGGGTAATTCCAGGCGCCCGGATCAGGGCGCCCAGCCGAGGACATCGCGCAGGATCGACCAGCGCGGTCCCGTGTCCTCGGCCCCCTGGCCGAGGACCCAATAGTCGTAGGCGCGTGTCACCGCGCCCTCGCTGGTCGCGAAGATGACCCATTCGTCCACGGCCTCGGCCAGGTCCCGTGCGCCCAGGGGTAGACCGAACGCCGTGGGGATCTTCACGGGATCTGGCTGGGGTACGACGACGGTGAACTCCGGGTGCAGAAGCGTCCAGGCAGAGCCACTCTCGGCGGGCATCAGGAAACCGTCGAGATCGGAGTGCCGCCCCTCGAAGAATGCGACGGCCGAAGGAAGCGCCACCAGCTCCACGGACGCGTTGCCGAAATAGCGGGCTATGCTCGACGCGACCTGGGATCGGTCGAGCGGGATGCCGATCCTGAGCCCCTCGCTGCGCCGCAGGGCCTCGATGCTCACGAACTCGTGCCGGCGCTCGTCGCGGACGGCGATTCCCATGGTTTCGTGGTGGTAGGGCTCGCTGAGCCGCAGGGCGGAGAACCAGTAGGGCCGGTACCAGACACCCGGCATCACGTCGATCAGGCCGTCCGCGATCACCGTGGCGAGCTCGTCCCATTCGACGGGGACGAGCTCGGGCTTCACCCCGAATGCCTCGGCGAGCGCAATCGCGAGCTCGACGTCGAACCCGACCAGCTGACCCTCGGCATTGAAGAAGCTGAAGGGCAGGTTGGACGGCGCGTAGCCGATCCGAAGCGTGCCCCGCTCCCGGATGCGCTCGAGCGTCGCCCGGTGGGAGGGGACCTGGGATCGGTCCCTGTGCACGATGGTCTCTGCGGTGTGCCGCGCCAGGTGCATCCGCCTGAGGGCCTCGTCCTTGTGGTACCCCGTGTCGATCATCGCGGCCAGCAACAGCTGGACCCCCAGCACGGTGTCGACGATCCCGGCGACGATCCCGCTGCCGGCACGCAGCAATGCCGCGCGCCTCAACACCAGAAATCCCCCCATCGCCGCGGCGCCGAGCAGGGCGAAGGTGAGCAGGCTCATAGCCGTCACCAGGGAGTCGAACTTGCCCCCGATGATGGTCGTGGGGATATAGAGCTGGAACAGGTCGTGGGGGAGCTCGAAGAGGTCCATCAGAAAGGGCAGGGCCACCTGCGCCTTGGCGAAATAGCTCGGCACGCCAGCGGCGAACAGGGCCCAATAGTCGCTCGCCGTCAGCGCGCTACCCGCCAGCCAGGCGGCGAAGGGAATGAACAAAAGGGTCAGAAGCCGGCCCGCATTCGGGAAGTTGAACAGGAGCGGCATCAGGATGTCCGCGGCGG
>JBAPYD010000046.1:0-2750 GCA_049284555.1 Chromatiaceae bacterium
GATCAGTATCTCCCCAGGCGTCAGTCTTCCCGGCTTCGAGTCAGCTCCGCCGGCGGCGCGGCCTCGAGCGCCCGTCGCAGCAGCTCTGGATCCGTCACCGGAAGAAGCATCTGAAACCGTCCGCCGGGCCCCACCCGATAGCGGAAGCCGAACAGATCGATGGTGCTTCCCGGTCGAGCCCGACCGGTAAGCCGCAGCTCCGCCTCCAGCTCCAGGCCGTTGACCCGCTCCGGCGGCCGCTCATACGTGAGGGGCTCCAGCGGAACCCCGATTCGCGTTGGCGCGGACTCCAAGGTTGCGGCGAGGCCGCCCCCGGATTCGGGACCCGTACCCTCGGTGCCCGCCCCGAGCTGGGCGGACCCGGCGGCCGCGGGACCCCCGCCCTCCCCACCGGGGGTCTCCGGACCCTGGGCTCGACCGACCGCCGCGGACTCCGGGACGGCTGAGGCAGCCTTGGGCGCCGACACCTGGCTCGATGCCCACGGGACGAGGGGGAACTCGGGCGCCAACGCCGTGTCCGCACCCTCGCCCAAGGCGGGTTCGATCCAGCCCTCCCCCGAAGCCGGCTCGATCAGGGCTGGCTCGACGGGGGATTCCGGGAGCCGGATCCCCGATGGGCCCGCCGGGGAGACCGTCTCCGGAAGCGCGGGCACATCACCCCCCGTGACGCCCCGGCCCAGTCCAATCTCGGCCCCCCCCTTGGACAGCCGCCGAAGGTCCAGTCCAATCCCCACCGCGTTGTAGAGCCCATTGGAGCGGGCGAGCATCAACCAGCCACCGTGGACGTTGGTGAGGCCCAGCTCCGCGTGGTACAGATGGTGATCAGTCTGCATCCGGACCAGGCGCTCGCCGCTGCCGTCCCGTACCCCGAGACCCAGGGGCATCTCCTGGGCCTGCTCGCTCCCACCTTGGGGGCGGTCCCGACGGAGGCGCAGCACCACTGCTGGCGCTCCGCCGCTCGGGGGAAAGCTCGCGGCAACCCGCTCGAAGTCGGTTCGCTCGAGCCGCCAATGGATGCTCATCCCGCCCGGCGGTCCCTCATAGAGCACCAGACCCGTTCCCCGGTCCTCCAGGGGAAACACGGGCACCAGGGGGAACGCCCCCGGGGCCAGGCCGGGGGCCGGCGCGAGCGTAAGGTCGAGAAGGAAGGCAGCCGCCGGCCCCCCACGCGCCGCTCCGTCGAGCGCGTCAGGACTGGGCACGGCCCGCTCCTCGCCCGGCACCGGGGCTGCCCCCCTGGCTTTCGTTTTCATTCTTCGGACCTCGGGCGGGGGATGATCATCGGCCCGCGGCGCTTCCGACAGGGGGGGCCGCTTCCGGGGCATCGGTCATCGAGGCCGCGAGGAGCGACCCAGCGGCCTCCAACTCACGGGCCGCGGGCCCGGTGCGCTCGTAGAGATGGGGGATCCAGGCATCTCCCCAGAAGAGGAAACAACTGGTCTCCGCCTCCAGTATCAAGCGCCGGGCACGCTCGAGGCCCGCGGCAACGGCGTCCCCGGTCCCCGCCGCACGCTCCGCTTGGCCGCGTAGCGACCAGTAACGCTCACTCAGTCGCGTCACCTCCGCCACCGCGGCCCGCTGGCCCTCGCTGCTGGCCCACCGGGAGAGGTCGAACCCCGGATTGCCGCCGACGTTCCAGGCCCCGGTTTGGACGTAAGCCCGGGATGTCGCCGGCACCCGCTGCAGATACTGGCCGAGAAGCACCGGCTCGATGGGATAAGCGTCGCCGCGGACCTGCTCGAGGTACGGGGCGAAAAAGCGGCCGAAGAAGCCGGAAGGCTCATGGGTCTGGCGGAACCAGCCACCGTTCTCTCCGTCGGACCAGGTGGTGATCAGGCGCGGCTCTTGGGGACGCGGCGAGGCATCCACGCGCAGGCACACCTCGTTCCTGAACCAATGGGGATCGAATCCGTTCTCCTGGGCGTTCGAGACGTCCCGTTCCCGAGGGATGACCGTGATGCACAGTCCGCGGTGACAGGCCAGATAGGGCCGGAAGACATCGCTGATGCCGTCCTCGGGGCGCACGTGGACACCATCGACCACCGCGTACTCGTATCCCGCGTCCACCAGGACCGGAACCATCTCCATGGTGAATGCCATCTCGGGAGGCCAGAAACCCCGTGGTGCCCGACCGAAGACCCGCTCCAGAATGGCACCCCCGCGTTCCAGCTGCTCGGCCCAGTCAGCCCGCGGGATCAAAGGAAAGATCGGATGGTAGTAGCCCATGCCCACCAACTCGATGTTTCCCGCCTCCCGGTAGCGGTCGAGCATCTCGGGGATATCGAGGATGTGTCGATAATGATCGACGATCGCGGGGTCGACCAGTTGCTCCAGCAGCACCCCGGAGAAGCCCACGTTGAGCCGCGCTTGGTCCGGGTACTGTTCCGCATAACGCAGCGGCCGCTCGTAGCAGCGGATGATCTGCTCGGCCTCCCAGGGGTTGGTCTCGATGAGCAGACGCAGATTGCCGGGCGGCTGGTGCATGTGCAGCCCGAGTGCGTGCGAGATGAGGCTTCGAGACATGGCAGACCATCCGCGGGGAGACGCGCGCCAGCGGATGTGGCGCATCACCCGGGCACCCGTCAATCATCGCACGCGACCCATGGAAATGACCAGCCAGCGCACTAGCCTCCTTGAGGCCGGACATTCTGTGCAGATGCGTCAAGTTTTCATGCGGCAAGTTTGGCCTCCGCAAAGAGCTGCTCGCAGGACCGATCAAGCTGCTTGATAGCGACCGCGAGTGGTCGATT
>JBAPYD010000047.1:0-3655 GCA_049284555.1 Chromatiaceae bacterium
CCGCCTGGGTGCCGCCGGGGGTATCCTCGCAAAATCCGGCCCCAGCGCCATCGCGCTGTCAGCGAAATCCCCGCCCCGCCATCCTTCCCACTGATCCGTCATGTCTTTTCCCTGAGTGGACACAAAGGACCGAGGGGCGGAGATCAGGTCATCTGACCTTCATTTTAGTGGCAGCCCCTTGTTCCCGACTCGACGGCGCGAGGTCGATCGCAGTGTTCAAGGTCGGCGCGACTCAAGGGCAACCGGGCTCGACTCTCCCCGTCGGACGCCTCGCGCGCCAAGTGCTGGGAACGCTAGGAGAGTCGCGAAACCAGATCGGCGAGGCTGTACACCAGCTGCCCGTATCCCCTCTCGACGTAGATGCCGATCTGGGCGACGAGCGACCATGCGATTGCGAACTGGGCGACGGCGTAGCCCGCGATGGCGAATTGACCGAGGCTGAACAGCCCGATGCCGAACTGCGAGATGTTGACAATCCCCACACCGAACTGGCCGATGGCGATGATTCCCTTCGCGACGACCGGGGCTCGGTTCGGCCGGTACTTGAACGCGATGTGCACCAGCGGCAAGCCGAGGATGTCCGCCTTCGACTTGTACTCGTAACCCCAGCCATCCCATTTTTCACGGGCCGGATAGGGCGTTCCGCACCCCGGACATACAACCGCCTGCTCGCTGACTCGATGTCCGCATTCTCTGCAGCTTCGCATGTGGATTCTCCCGACTACGGCCGCGGCGGTCCCTACGCTGCCGTCGCGGTAATTGCCTGTGCCTGGCCCTCTGTTCGGGGGACCTGCTGTTCCTTGTCCGCCTACGCGTGCGCCTAAGGCGCCAAGACCACTGCCTGTTCCTTACCCCCGACGCTGTTGACCTGGGTCTGACGCTGGTCCGCGGACCCCGGGCTGGTGGCTTGCGTTTCGCGCTCGGCGCCCCCGCCCATGCTTCAGGCAGGAACAAGAAGCCCCGCCTAAGCGGGGCGAAGACCAGTGGATTGTCGAGCTCAGACTCGAGTCAGCGGACGTCGTTCAGGTCCAACCGCGCCCGACTTCGCCCAGACGACCGCTCGCTTATTCGATCCACTCGGGCTCGAACGCCACCCCCATAAGCCCCAGGGGCAATTCGTCGGGCCCGGCCCGGTCCAGGTCATCGGACTCGATGGCGACGTCCTCACTCGCCAATTCCCTGAGCCGATCCAGCAACCCGTCGAAATCCTCGCCCGGGCCCAGCGCATCTGCCGCCGCCAGAACGGTTTCGATCGGCAGGCCAAAGTCCTCGGCGAGGTCGGCCAGGTATTCCCCCCGTGAAAGCATGTCGGGCCCTCCGAAGCGCGCTCTGCCGAAACTCTGGTACGGCGACTTGTGATGAGCGTGCGGCAAAGCCCTCCGGCTGAACAGACCCTCGGCGACAAGCGCCACGATGAGCCCGACGAGAGTGGCGCCTGCCGGCAGTCGGCCGATGAAGGGTGGCCCCGCACCGCCGCGCCAGGGACTGGGACCCGAGACCCGCGTGGATCAGTGGCGGGGCGCCGGATCCGATCCGAGGCGGGTGAGGAGCTGCGCCAGCCGCTGGCGGGGGATCGTCAGGGTCAGGCCCTCGCCCTCCAGGCGCTCGATGAGCTGGGCGGCCCCCTGAGCCAGCTCCTCCACCTGGGGCAGGTCGAAGAGCTCCAGAGCGGCCTCCAGCTCCTCGGCGCTGGCGCTCAACAGGGTCGGCACCAGCTCGTCGGGACCGATGGGGGTCTCGGGGTGGAGCAGGTCCGCCACCAGGGGGTGCTCCAGGAGACGGAAGTGGATCTCCCGGGCCTGTTGCTCGTCGCCCAGCTCCTGCTGGGCCAGGGGATCGCTGCCGGCGGACCGCCGCACCGCCTTCATGATGAGGTCGATGAGCTTGCGCAGGGCGGCCCGCTCCCGGGCGTGGTCCTCCGGGAGGCCGAAGGACTGCTCGTAGTGCCGCTCCAGGTCCTGCTTGAGCCCCAGCACCGTGTCGCTGTCCGCGTCCCCGGGGAGGTTGACGGCGCGCTCGAGCAGGTCCCGAAAGGCCGCGTGGAAGGACTCCATCTCATCGTGGTCGGCCTTCTGGGCGGCGAGCAGGACCTCGGGCTCGACCTCCTGGAGGGGCCAGGCGAAGAGGGGGTTCTCGTGGCGGCGGCGCAGATGACGCTCGCGCCGGCCGGGCTGGTGGGTGAATGGGAGTTCCATGGCTGAGTAACCGCGAGACTACCTCGGGAGCGCTTGTGGTAAGCCGAATGGGGCGATAGAGGCGATGAAGTTATCCGGGCGAGGCGGCCGGCCAATCAATTCAATTGTGGGTCGGGCTTCAGCCCGACAGCGACGTGGCAGGCAACCCGAGAGGTTGGAGTCGGGCTGAAGCCCGACCTGCAGGGGATTCCTGCCCGGGCTCTGCGCTTACCTCTATGGATGCGGTTGGCGATCGCTTTCCAGCCTCTCGGGATAGGCCTGTTGCCTGGTGTCCACCGGATCATTGGGGGCTGATCGCCTCGTAGAGGGCGGAGTAGTCCTGGTCGCCGAAGCCCTGGGCCTCGGCGCGCTCGCAGGCGGCCTCCAGGGCGGCGAGGAGCCCGAGGTCCAGCCCCCGCTGCTCCGCCACCCGACGGAAGAGGCGGACGTCCTTCAGCAGGTGTTTGAGGGGGAAGTTGGCGGCGCCGTAGTCGTGGCTCAGGTACTTGTCGAGCTTCTTGTCGAAGGTGCGCGCGTGCAGGGCGCTCCCCCGCAGGAGGGTCATGAACTGCTCGACGTCGATGCCCTCGGAGCGGACCAGACCCAGGCTCAGGGCGAAGGTGGCGGTGAGCCCGGCGATGAGCTGGTTCATGGCGAGCTTGAGGGCCGCCCCAGCCCCCACCCCGCCGATCAGCTGGGGATCGCGACTCAGTCCCTTTAGAATCGGAAGGCACCGTTCGAAGAGGTCCTGGTCCCCGCCCGCCATGACGATCAGTCGGCCCTCCCGCGCCTCGGGCAGGCTGCCCAGGACCGGGGCCTCCAGGTAGCGGGCACCGAGGGACCCGACCCGGGCCGCGAGGGCGCGGCTCTCGTCGGGGCCGATGGTGCCCATCTGGATGATGATCCGACCGCCGAGGACTCCGGCCGCATCGGGCTCCTCCAGCAGGCTCTCCTGGATCGCCCGCGCGTCGCTCAGGACCAGGATGACGAGCTCCGCGGCGGCGATGGCCTCGGCGGCGGTCTCCACCACCGGGAGGCCCCGCTCGCGCGCCGACTGGGCCCGATCGGCACCCCGATTCCAGCAGGTCAGCTCGACCCCCTGGCGCTTGAGTCGCAGGGCGATCTCGGCACCCATGAGGCCAAGTCCAAGAACGGCGGTCTTCATCTCATCCTCCCAGGGGACAGCCTCGACGTCTCACCACGGATCAGGGGGATCGCGGACCCTCAGTCGGCCCGAGACCCATGCTACCTGCACTTCGTTTCATTTCTGGGCTTCCGAGCCGGTTGCAAGCGAGGCGGGGGGGCATGCCCACCGAAAACTCGTGTCGCGGACCTGATGCCGGTCCCGGGCTGCCCGCCCCCCGGGGGCCCGAGCCGCGTCGGCAGGGTCAGGGCGCAGCGCCCGTCGCGTGTCCCCGAAGTAGGGCGATCACGGATGCCGTCTCCGGGCGCAGCCCCCGCCACAGCCAGAAGGATTCCGC
>JBAPYD010000048.1:0-3805 GCA_049284555.1 Chromatiaceae bacterium
GGATCGAGCAGCACGTCATCCTTGCCGACGTATACGCGCAGGAAGCTGGAGCCGCGCTCGGTACGGGAGCCGTCCCGCTGTCCGTCGCGGGTGACCGAGACCAGATCGAAGCTGTTGCGGTGCACCCGACCCTCGGCGTCCTCGAAGGTGTTCGGGAAGTCACGGAAGATGCCCCGGCGAATCTGCCGGCCCTCGGCCCTGACCTGGATGGTCTCGGTGACCCTGAGCTCGCCATCGGGGGCGATCTCGATCGTGCTCTCGAACAGCCGGATCTCCTCGGCGGCGCGGGCGGTTGCCAGCGATGCCGCGGCGGCCAGCAGCGCCGCGACGAGGATTCGGCCGAGGCGCATCCGCACCGCGATGCTCACCCGAACTTGACCTCCGGCAACCGGCGGTCGGACAGGTCCTCCAGCTCGAAGTAGTCCGCCTTCGTGAAGCCGAACTGGCCGGCGACCAGGTTCGACGGGAAGCTCTGGACCTTGGTGTTCAGCTCCCGCACCGAGCCGTTGTAGTAGCGGCGCGCCATCTGGATCTCGCGCTCCGCATCCTCCAGTGCGCGCTGCAGCTCGGTGAAGTTCTGGCTGGCCTTCAGATCCGGGTAGGCCTCGGCGACGGCCAGCAGCCGCCCGAGGGCCTGGCTCAGCATGCTCTCGGCGGCGGCGCGGGCCTCGATGTCGTTGGCCGGGACCTTCTCGGTGCGGGCGCGCGTCTCGGTGACCCGCTCCAGGGTCTCCCTCTCGTGCTTCGCGTAGCCCTTGACGGTCTCCACCAGGTTCGGGACCAGGTTGGCGCGGCGCTTCAATTGGACGTCGATGCCGCTCCAGGCCTCCAGCACCATCTGCCGGGCTCGGACCAGTCCGTTGTAGACACCGATGACATACCCGGCGATGACGATCAGGATCAGCGCCAGGATTCCCAGGGTCATCCACATGACTTCGTCCCTCTTGTTGGTACGACGCGAGTGCCGAGCGGCTCGGCAGGTCCGGTAGGTCTCCGGTAGGGCCGCGGGGCCACCGAACCCCGCGGGTGCCGCCTGGGGCTCAACCGGACAGACCGAGGTTTCAATGGTGGGCCATTTTACTTCAGCGGGCATGGATGCGGGCTGCGCCTGAGCGAGTTGCCGTTGGTGCGGGTGCAGGACATCGGTGGAGACCAGGTTTCCTGCTGGACCCGGTGAACGCATGTTTCCGTTGTAGGTCCCGATCCCAATGCCCGGACGCGCGCGTAGCGCCGCCGCCGGGACGACCGCCCAATCAGCGCGACACCGGCGACCAAGAGGAGCCTACTTTGCATGAAGCGCCGTGCGTCCCGGCTTTGCCCCGAACCCTATCAACGCGCCGACTGCTGATCGGCGGAGACCGAAATCTTTCCGTAGTCGGCGGGTCCATCCGGGACCGCTTCCGTGTCCTGGACCGGACGGTCGGTCGCGCAGGCAGAAGGCCCGAGCGCGGGGATTTCCCCGGCCAGGGGTTCAGCCTTGATCACCTTAGGCAGCGTCTCCTGGGGCAGGTCCCAGAAGCGCTGCCGGGACTGGCCGCTAGTTTGGCGCGAGGAATCGGGCCACCTCGGCAAGCTGCTCCCTACCTCCGCACTTGAATCGTCATTGTCTTGACGTTATCGCCTTCGTTGCTCTCGGACACGGCGCCGCGGGAGTCGACCACGGCCTTGGTCGTGATGCTCCGGTACCAGCTTGGATAGCCCCCGTAGCGACAGGTGCGGACCGTTTCGCTTCTCGCCGCCAGCCCGTCAACGGTCCATGTGCAAGCGGGAGACGGGAAGTTCTCTCCCGGCCACCACTGAACCTCGAAACGGCCAGCCGGCGCCGTGCCGCGGTTCTTGACCTGAATTTTGACCCTCACGGGTCGGTCCTTCGTAGGGGTGACCGGTGACAGTACGAGCTCGGATACGATCAGGTTGGGGCGAGCAACCGGACCTGAACCGACCACCTGGACTTCCATCCTTCTCACGTTGTCCCCTTCGTTGCTTTCGGTCACTACCCCACCTGGGTCGACGAGCGCCTTGCTCAAGGCTCTGTCATATCCGCTTGGGTAGCCGCGATAGGAGCAAGTGAGCAGCTTCCTTCCCTTGGCCCGGAGTCCGTCCACGGTCCATGAGCAGTCCGGCCGTGCTGGGCGCTCGTCTGCCCACCACTGGACGTCGAAGCGACCGGCCGGCGCATCGCCTCGATTGACGATGCCCACTTTGACGCTCACGGTTTGTCCCTTCGCCGGTGCCTGGGGAGACAGCTCGAGCATGGCAATCTCGAGATTCGGACGCGGACCCGGCGCAACGACGGAGGGGGCGCTTGTATCGAGGAGGTAGAGGGGCCAGGACAAACTGCTCCGAGACCTGCAATCCATTGGGTATTCCCCGATCATCAGCTTTCCGTATCGAAGCGATGGATGGTATGTGAAGCCTTTCGCGCGCGCATTCGTTGCGATTCGCACCATATCAGCTTCACTGACATTTGTTTGAAGATCCCCGAATTCCACCGGGCAGGCATTGTAGCCGAAGTCCATTTTCCTATAGGTCGCGGCGTTTGCCACGGGCCAGGCAAAGAACGCTGCGAAGGTCAGAAGAATAGGAAGGAACGCAGAACGCCAATTTGCATTGCACATGGGATCAATCCCTCCTTGCCGTACCAACCCCCCTTTGACGAAAACGCAAGCGGGCACCGGGATGTGGCTCGAACAGCCTCTCCCAAAAGACCCGATAAAAGTCTAGCATACGGATAGGAAATGGAGCCGCCCGAGGGCGTGCCAGATCCACTGGTTGGGTGCGGGTGGGGCCTGGGCCCAGTCGGGATTTCTGGTTGAGCCGCGGCAATCTCGTCGGGGTTCGGCGCAGGGTTCATGCGGCCCGTGGAGCCAATGCGGGAAGACACCAGACAGATGCCGACTCTCGCCCAACATCCCCTTGAGTCTGGCCAGCACTGGGGCTCTGGCGTTTCCACGATTCTCCGAGACGTTGATTATTGTCGTTGCTATTTCTGAAGCTCGTATTCTGCGTTACCTTGCTAAAGGTTGACTAAGTAGAAATACGCATTGCGTGTCGCTAGGGTGGGCTCCTGGAGGAAACGGGGATGTAGGTTGCTCGATGAGCTTGCAGCGATCCTCGCCGAATCTAGCGGCTATAGTGTCTGTAAGAGGAACGGAAACCTCGGAGCGGTCTGACGATGTCGCGGAGGTTCGAGTAGGGCGCCGGACCGGGGCGGAGCCGCGAGGGCGCGTGCCAGGGAGCGGGGCGGGGGCTCTTTGCGGCCTCCCTGGCCGTGAAGGCGCCAGCGGTCTGCCGAGGCCCGGTAAGGAAGGGGCTCACAAGAGGACGTGGTCGCTATGACACAATCCGGCGACGGAAAGTCGTGGTTGGGCGCTTGGCCGGGATTCCTTGTCGCCTTTCTGTTGACCGCTGGAGCGGTCCTGGTGCAGTCGCCGCTCACGCCGGACCGCCCTACGGAGGTCTCGGCGGGACTGGCCGCACTTGGCGACCAGGACGTGGATGCCCGCCTGTGGCAGGACCCCTTCGGCGCCGTCGACAAGGCACTGGAGAAGGTCCGCAAGGAAGAGAAGGCGACCGGCCCGGCGGCGGAGCTCCACGATCTCGCCTGGCTCGCAGGGCAGGTTAGGGAGCGTCTTGCCGTCCAGGAGCCCGAAGCCCCCGAGGACGCCGCGGCCAACGCCCCAATCAAGGAGGTGCGGGTGCTGGCGGTCTTGGTCGCCGGCGGTCCCTTCCTGGGGTCTGCCGAGCTGCGTCGGCGCGATCGCTATGCCGTGCTGTCCGGGCTGATGCTCGAGGGGTTCCTGCC
>JBAPYD010000049.1:0-4962 GCA_049284555.1 Chromatiaceae bacterium
AGAGCGGCTCGGCGGCCCACAGCAATCCCAGCCCCAGCAGACACGCAAGGGCAGTGGCCTGGAGCAGACCGGCAAGCAGCCCGCGGAAGGCCCCGCGGGGCGCAAAGCGCTGATAGAGTGCGGCCCCCAGCGCGGTGCCCAGCAGATACACCGAGAGGATGGAGGCAAAGGTGTAGACCGTGCTCTCCAGCACCTGGCTGATGACGCGGACCACGATCACCTCGTAGCCGACGCCCAGCAGGCCGGTGACGAAGATCGCGCCCAGCAGCCAACGGCTGCTCGGGAGACCCGGTATATCCAGCCGGGTAGGTGGCAGATGCGCTTCATCCCTGGCGGCCCCCAGATAGACGCCGGCCGCGCAGAACAGGTTGACCAGGGCGAGCCCGAACAGGGTCGTGCTGAAGCCCAGGGCCGGCACCAGCCAGAAGGTCGCCCCCAGGGTCCCCACCACCGCGCCAAGGGTGTTGGCCGCGTAGAGACCACCCACCGACCAGCCGTCCCGCCGCAGCCGGGAGACCAGGCGCTCGATGGCCGGCAGGGTCCCCCCCATGGCGGCGGTGGCCGGCAACAAGACGACGAACGGCAGGCCGAATGAGATCAGCCATTGCCGGGCGTTCGATGCCTCCGCCCCGGTGACGGAGGCGGCCACCCCGTTGGCCGCCGGGATGAGCAGGATCAGGGCCAGCGACCAAAGTCCGATGGTCAACTCCAGCGCGGCGTACCAGCGGCCTGGGTAACGGCTGCGCCGGATACGCCCGTCCAGACTATAGGCGCCCAGGGCCAGGCCGCTGAAGAAGGCCGCCACCACCCCCAGCACCGCGACGATCTCGTGGCCCAGGGCCAGGCTGAACATGCGCGTCCAGACCATCTCGTAGCCGAGCCCCGCGACGCCAGAGAGAAAGGTGAACAGATAGAGGGAATGAATGTGGAGGCGTTTGGTCATCGGTGGACGATCGGCCACGCTTCAGCTGGCAGGCTCGCGCGGCCAACTGGGCTTGCATGGGCATTCCCATGCTCAGAAACGAAGACAGGAGGGGGCCAATGCCCCCTCCCAGCGTCGGCTCAAACCGAGCCGCCCCTTGCTCCGTCAGTCGTCCTTCTCCCGCTTCTTATCGTGACCTTTCTCCTTGCCGTCGATCACGTCGATGAAGATCGGGTTGCTGTAGAACCAGAGGTCCGCATAGGCCTCGGCCACCTCATCCAGCTTGCTGTAGGTCTCGCTGCCCAGCTTGCTGTCCAGCACATAGTCCTGGAGCTCGCCAATGAGGGCGGCCTGGAGATCGGCGGCCTCCAGCTGGTCGTAGATCGCTCCGCTCGCCAGCTCGTCCGCCAGCGGGTTGCCGTCTTCATCGGTCTCGTAGGGCACGCCGGCAGGCAGGTTGGTGCCGCGCAGGCGGACGTACATGTCGTGCTCGGGCTCGACCTCATAGGTGAAGGTCATGTAGCCGTGCTTCTTGGCGCTGCCTTTCGGCGTGAAGGTCTTGACGACCCTGGTCGAGTCGTTCGTCTCTATGCAGTACGCAGGCACATAGTTTCCATCGTCCACATAGGCCTCCAGGTCACGGGTATCCATATCCGGGCACTCCTCGTCCGTCGGCTCGACATAACCGGTCACGTCGCCGGCGATCAGGTCCAGGTGATCCAGCACCGGCATGTTGAGGGGCTGGGAAACGCCGATCTGAGCCAGGGAGGGGTTATTCATGCCAAGCGGACAATTGTTGGCGCCGAGGGGGTCATGAACCATGATCTTCAGGGTCACCTTCTCACCCTTCTTCACCTTGAGGGTCTGACCCATCACGACCTTGGCCCCGTCCTCGGCCTGAGCGGTGAATTCCAGCTCGTCGATCAGGTCGCCTTCCACGTGCCAGGATGCACCAGAGCGAACACCGTCGAAGACCGCCTGAAGGCTGTCCCAGGCCTTGGTGTCGATCAAGGTGTAGTTCTTCTGGTACTCGCCGGGCCAGAAGTCACTGCCACCGGTCGTCCAATGGTTGTGGTAGTCGGAGCTGGCGAAGTTCCACCAGTTGCGTCCTTCACCCAGCAACGCGTCCCACAGGCCGCCGACCTTGGCGCTGTAGTAGCCGGAACCGCCATAGGTGCCGCCGCCGTCCGCGCCATAGCCGAAACCGCGGGTCCCTGAGGTCTGGTGACCCGGGGCGCCCTCGTAGCCGAAGGCCACGTCCGGTCCCGCGTTGTTCCAGTTGCGGAAGTCGGCGATGGTGTAGCTGTTGGCGCGCTCGATATGGGCGGGCACCACCCAGGCATCTCCGAGACCAAAGCCATAGAGGTCCTGCATGAACTTGACCGCGGCAATGGCGTCGTCTGCGGTGTCATTCGTCTTGGCAAGGGGCGCATAACCGGGCAGCAGACTCGCTTCGCCAGTACGGCTGGTATCGTCGTCGCTGCCGTCATAGCGGTACTCGAACTCGCTGATGAGGGTTGCGACGTCCAGGTACTGATAAATGGCGGTGGAGCAATGCTCGTGGCCGGGAACATTCCATTCCAGACCGGAGATGACTCTGTCATCGTCGTACAAGGCGCGTGCATCCAGGATGTCCGGATAGACGTAGTCACGCAGACTCTGCCAGCGCCACATCTCCTGATGCCCGCCCGAGTATTCGATGTCACCGAGGATGGGATTCACTGGATAGTAAATTGGGTCGTCCCAGTAGTGCCCCTCGCCGTCGCGGTTCCGCTCGCCGCCATGCTCGGAGTTGGCCCACCAATCCAGGCCGAACTCGTTGTTTTTCTGCATGACATCCGCAAAGACGTAACTGCCGTCCGTGTAGTAGGTATGTTGATGGAAGTCGCCCGGAAGATATTGCATGACTTTCTGGGCATGCTGGGGCGATTTCTTGCCTTTCTCATCGTCATCACTGGATGCGATGATAGTGCTGGACATTGCGATCAGCGTCGCGATGGAGAGGCCCAATACGGCGGGTCTTGCGTTCAGGGGCATGGTGCGGTCTCCAATTGCCTTTTGCTCAGTTTGCCAACAGACCCGTTCCTCTGTACGAGCCCCGGGTCCGATCGAGCGGCGGAGTGCCAAGTACGCCAGCTAGGTGTCGAGGGGCCGCTACGGGCTCGCAGAAACGCCGATCCGTCGCGTTTCCTGTTCGAGCCACTCATCGTCCAGCATCTTCATACAATCTGAGGGTCTGAAGATGACCGCTTGGAGAGTCGACCCTCACCAAGCACGCACTGATCAGCCGCCACGATGGCATCAGATCAGCATCTCCTTGACGGCCCGCAGGGCCTTAGCGGTGACCGACTGCTTCGTCGCGGTCGGCATGATCCGTTCGCGGGATGTCGACTCCGCGACCTTCCCAAGACGATTTGATGAACTCCCCCCGGCTACTGATGATCATCAATCACTGCCGCGAATGCGGCCCTGGGGTTGCGAATTGTCAATGCCTCGCGCCGCCAGTCTGGGACCCCGGGATACGAATCCCGGCGAGGCGCGTTGGGAGCCCGGTCCGGCCGGGGGCGCGTCGCCCGGTGCGCAAGACCGCGGGGGCTGGCGCTTCGTCGGGACAGGGGCTAGCTTGTCTCCCCGGTCCGCGAGCCGCGGACGCCGATCGGTCGCGGATCGATGGATGGAGCTCACTCACGCCTCGTCGATTTTCTGAGGGCCCTGGGTCCTTCGGCGGTCGCCTTCTCGGGGGGCGTGGACAGCAGCCTCCTCGTGGCCCTGGCGCGCGAGGCCTACGGCGAGGAGGCCCTGGCGCTCACCGTCGCGGCACCACAGATGGCCTGCTGGGAGATCGAGGAGGCCAGGCAGCTGGCCAGCTCACTCGGCGTGCGCCACCGGGTCGTGGATCTGCCGCTGTTGCCCGCGATCAGGGACAACCCACCCGAGCGGTGCTATCTCTGCAAGCGGGCCCTGTTTCGGGAGCTCAGGGCCCTGGCGGCCGTCGCGGGACTCGCGGGGCTGCTCGACGGCACCAACCGGGACGACCTCGGCGATCACCGCCCGGGGCTGCGGGCCCTGCGGGAGCTGGGGATCTCCAGCCCCCTCGCGGCGTGCGGGCTCACCAAGGCCGATGTGCGGGCCCTCTCGCGCCGCCTTGGCCTGCCCACCTGGGACAAGCCCGCCTACGCGTGCCTGCTGACCCGCCTCCCCCACGGGACCCCGGTCACTGAAGAGGACCTGAGGCGGATCGAGGCCGCCGAGCGCCTATTCATCGAGCTGGGCTACCCTGGGGTTCGGGTGCGCACCCACGGGGACCTGGCGCGGATCGAGATCGATCCGGCCGAGCACCCCCGCCTGCTGGGGGAGGCCGGGGCGATCGCGGCGCGTCTCCAGCACCTGGGCTATCGCCACGTGACCCTCGATCTGCTCGGATACCGAAGCGGCAGCATGAACGCGGTGGCGATGGACCCGATGTGATCGCGACGGGACAGACCGATGAACGAATCCGACCTGAAACGCCTTCTGGAGTCCGTCCGCAGCGGGGAGCTGGACATGGACCAGGCCATCGCCAGGCTCCGGGACCTGCCCTATCGGGACCTGGGACACGCGAAGGTGGACAACCACCGGGAGCTCCGGCAGGGCTACCCGGAGGTGGTGCTGTGCGAGGGCAAGACGGTCGATCAGGCGGCGGACATCATCCGCTTCCAGGTCGCGGAGACGGACGCCAGCCTCCTGGCGACCCGGGCCTCCCCGGCGGTCTTCGAGGCGGTCCGGGGCCTGCACCCCGCGTTGCGCTACAACCCCCTCGGTCGCACCATCGCCCTGCGCCGCCGGCCCGTCGAGCCCGCCAAGGGTCACATCGCCATCGTCACCGCCGGGACCTCGGATCTGCCGGTGGCGGAAGAGGCGGCGGAGACGGCCGAGCTGCTGGGCAGCCCGGTGGAGCGTATCGTGGACGTGGGGGTCGCGGGGGTCCACCGGCTGCTGGTCCACCGGGCCCGCCTGCGCTCGGCCCGGGTCCTGGTCGTGGTGGCGGGGATGGAGGGGGC
>JBAPYD010000050.1:0-2318 GCA_049284555.1 Chromatiaceae bacterium
CCGGACCAGAATCAGGCTCAGGCCGGGGATCTGGAAACGCGCTTGGGCCGCGCGGATGAGGGGTGCGAGCTCGTCGCGAATGGGCCGGATCTCGTCGCGGACGATCGCCCCCGCGCCAATCGAGACCCAATCCGATGGAGGACCTTCGGTTCTCACGCCCGAGGCTGCGACCGCGCCGAGAAGGAGCGGACCGGCGAATCGTAGGACTCCTGGCCCTTTCATTGCCCACACGGCGTCTTCCCCTCGCGGTGATGCACTCGGGGTCCAGACCCACGGCCCGAGGAGCGGCCCCTTCGAACATCAGGCTAGCAGGTGAAATCTCGGAAAAGCACTCCGCCTTTTGGGGGTTTATCGCGTCTGGCGGGAACGCGAAGTGCCCCCCTGAAATGCCAGTCCCTTGTGGCCAGAGGCGGGGCCTTCTACGCTAGTGGGACCCCGATCTTCCCGGAGCGAAGCAAACCATGAGTGAAGCGCAGAAGCGGCCTGAGCAAGCGCACGACGAGCGCCTCGCGCACGAGCTGACCCTGGCGGCGGCGGAGCTGCAGCGCGCCATCCATGCCGCGGTCCTGGCGGGCCTGAAGGTCACGCTCACCGTCGAGACCATGCACCACGTCGGCCATCACTATCCCGAGCCCTTGGTAGAGCTTCAGGTGGAGCGCGTGATCAAGCTCGCTTAAACAGGGCGCAGACCCGGCCGATACGGACGGTCTCGACCCGGATCGAGTGCCGGGATGGCAGTCGATCAGCATCCCTTGATACCGTTTGATACCGTTGGGAAAGGCTCGGCAGCGGGGACCCCATCTTCCGCCGGCCCCAGGGACCGACGGCGCGAGCTCGCGAATGCCGACGCGCGGGCTCCATATCCCTGGGACCTTGAGCTCCACGCTGGCGCGATGCGCTGTTGCAGCGCACAATCGGAAGCCGTAGGCTGCACCCGGGCCGTCCCGGCGGGCCACGGACGTCGGCTGCAAGGGCTGAAGCCCCGGGGAGCCCGGCCAGCCGCCATGGCGGTCTTCGGCCGCTTGTCGATTGTTTCCAGGCGCCCAGGCCTCACCAGCCCCATGCACAGCGCCGGCGAGTCACCTTGTAGCAGGGCCATGCAATCCAACAGACCCGTCTTTCTGGACCTGTGGCGGATCAAGCTCCCCGCCACCGGCATCGTCTCCATCCTCCACCGGATCAGCGGGGTCCTGATGGTGTTGGCCATCCCCGCCGCTGCCATCCTGCTCCACCTCGCCTTGTCGGGGCCGGAAGGCTTCCAGGCCGCGGCAGGGTTCCTCGGTAACGGGTTGGTACGCCTGGCGCTCCTGGTCCTGGCCTGGAGTCTGCTCCACCATCTATTCGCCGGGCTGCGCTACCTGCTGCTGGACCTCGGGATCGGACTCGATCGTGCCGTCGCCCGTCAGAGCGCCTGGACCACCATCCTCTCCGCCCTGGCGGTGCTGGTCATCGGCCTGGGGGTGATCCTGTGAGCCGTCAAGCCTCCGGACTCATGGCCTGGCTCATCCAAAGGGCCACCGCCGTCTATCTGGCCCTGTTCCTCGCCTACCTGCTGATCCATTTCACGCTGGAGCCCCCGGCGGATCACCCGGCCCTGCTCGCCTGGGTCAACCAACCCGTGGTGAGCGGCGCCCTGCTGCTGTTCGTCCCCGTGCTGCTCGCCCATGCCTGGGTCGGCATTCGCGACGTGCTCATCGACTATGTCCACTCCCTGGGGCTGCGGCTCGGTCTCCTGAGCCTCGTCGCCTTCGTCCTGCTCGCCTCCGGCCTGTGGGCCCTGAAGGCGATCATCTCCGCCGGGCTCATGGCCTGAATCCCGGGAGGCAGAAGCCCATGTCCGTACCCACCCGTCATTTCGACGCCCTCATCATCGGGGCCGGCGGCGCCGGTCTGAACGCCGCCCTGCAGCTCACCTCCGCCGAGATGCGGGTGGCCGTGGTCTCCAAGGTCTTCCCGACCCGCTCCCATACGGTGGCCGCGCAGGGCGGGGTCAACGCGGCCCTGGCCAATGTCCTGCCGGACAACTGGCACTGGCACATGTTCGATACCGTCAAGGGCTCAGACTATCTCGGGGACCAGGATGCCATCGAGTTCATGTGCCGGGAGGCCATCCCCACCGTCTACGAGCTGGAGCACGCGGGGGTTCCCTTCTCCCGGCTGGACAACGGCAAGATCTACCAGCGGCCCTTCGGGGGTCAGAGCCAGAACTTCGGTGGCGATCAGGCGGCGCGCACCTGCGCGGCGGCGGACCGTACGGGCCATGCCATCCTGCACACCCTCTATCAGCAGAACCTGAGGGCCCGCACCCACTTCTTCGA
>JBAPYD010000051.1:0-3292 GCA_049284555.1 Chromatiaceae bacterium
GGGTATCGGTGAGTGAGGGCGCGATGGCATTGACGCGGATACCGGGGGCGAGCTCGGCCGCGAGCGACCTGGTCAGTCCCTCGACGGCCCCCTTCGCCGCGGCGATCGAGGCGTGCATCGGCATCCCGGTGGTGACGGCGACGGTTGAGAAGAGCACGACGCTCGCCCGATCTGCCGCCTTCAGGCATGGCAGCGCGGCGCGCAGCACCCGCACGGCGCCGAGCAGGTTGAGCTCGAAATCGGCACTGAAGTCCTCGTCGCGCAAGCGGCTGAAGGGCTGCAACCGGATACTGCCGGGACAATACACCAGCCCCTCCAGGGTCTCCGGCAGCTGATCCATCGGAAAGTCACCGGCGGTCGCGTCCCACATCAGGTGACGCTCGGGACGTCCTGGCATGGGTCCCCGCGACGAGGTCCACACCCGGTGTGAAGGCTCCAACCCGGCGACGAGGGCCTGGCCGACAGCACTGCTTGCACCGACAATGAGGAGATTTGACACCCGAATCCCCGATCAAACTTTGGACATGGTCGGGAGTTAGGCCCCGTTTCCAAGGATTCAACATGGTCAAAAACTGTTCATCGTTGGTCTTCTCTCGACACACCGGTCTGCGTAACGGTGCGGGCGCCAGCGTCAGCGTGTGGTAGCCATCGCGGCAGGTAATCGCACGCCTCGCATTGAACGGTCGCTGCCGCCCGAGCTGCGCAACGGTCGGGTGCGAGGGCCCCCCGGCGAGACCCCGCCGGGATCAGGCTGGCCGCAACAGGATCCAAAGCGCCGCGAGGAGCGCGAGCCACTGAAGCCCGTTGATGACGACGCTCAGGCGGTGCAGACGCTGGAAGCGCAGCCCGGCCTCCCGATCGCCGGCCACTTCGCCATTCCGCGCCCGATTGATTTGGGGCATCAGCACCTGGCGGGCGAGGACGAAGCCGGCCAGGGTCAGGGCGGAGAGCGCTGCGGGCCAGGCCAGTCCCCGTCCGACTCCGGGCAGGAGGAGGAAGAGCGCGATCAGTGTGGTGCTGCCCAGGGTCAGGTAGTACCAGGGGAAGACCGCGCGGATACAGGCCGCGGCCGTCTCGTAGGGCAGCTTGGTGAAGACCAGCGGGGCCATGACAACGGAGAAGAAGGTCATGCCGCCCCAGGTCAGGGCCAGTGCGAGAACGGCGACCAGCTCGAGGTAGTGGTTCATGGCGGCGGTTTCGGTCGTGGCTGTGGAGAAGTCCAACATGGATGTGCGCCTGCCGGATGGAAACCCCGTCGGTCCCCGGTCCTTACGGGCCTACGGAGCGCGCCTCAGGGTGGGCCGTCGCCGCAGACGGGAAACCTGTTGTCGGACTGGCGGTCTGAGAGCCGGAGCTGGAAGGAATCCTGTCCAAGCACGTCGGAGCTCAGGCACTCGATCGCGACAACCGGGAGTCCCAACCTCGCGCCGGCAAGCCCGGCCCTTTGCTCAATCCACCCATCCAGGAGCCGTTCTTGTGAGAACCCGCACCGAGACGACGGTCGATACCCGGCCTGCCGCCGCTTTCCTGTTTCTGACCCTCATCGCCCTTGCCCTCGTCAGCGGCGTCGCCGACGCGCGTCATTGCGGCATGATGAGACCCCCACCGCAGATGGGCATACCCATGTTCCCGCCGAGCTACCCGATGCAGCACACGATGCGCGGGGGCTCCGGGTACGGCGCTGCGATGGTGGGCTCCTCCACCGCCTCGCACATCCACACCAGGTCCTGGCCCGGGTCGAACCCGCCCAGGGCCGGCGCGCCCTCGTCGAGCTGGTCGCCCAGGATCACGATCAGGTGCCGGGTCTGACCCGGTATGCCTTCGCGCGGGTACGGGGTGAGGGCCATGGCGGTGACTGGATCCAGCCCCTGTGTCTCGAGAGCGTGGCGGGTGAGACGCGAATCAGCAGCAGGGCGTCAGGGCGGCGTGACCGGCAGCCCCGCGCGCTGCTTCGCACGGATCTCCTGGCGGCGCATCGGCATCGCGTCGATCTGTCCCAGGCTCTCGGACAGGTCGGTGTTCAGCGCCGCACGTCGCTTGATGCCCCCGTCCTTACCGATCAGCAGCTGCAGCCGATCCCCCGGGGCTACCTGCAGCCGGTCACGCAGACCGGCGGCGTCGATCGCCGACAGGGGTTGGTCACCGGCGAGCCCGGCGTCCGCCCAGACCTCGATCACGAGCATGTCACGGTCGGCCAGGGCGGCACGTCGCCCCTCGAGCCAGTGCCGCTGGGCGATGAGATCGGGATCGTCGCTCGCGGGCGCCACCAGCACCAGCACGCGCTGATTCCACTGGTGCTGGCGCAGATCGTAGGCGGCGGCATCGGCAAGCGTCAGGGACAGCAGCGTACAGCCGATCAGCCAGAGGCGCGCCATCACCAGCTCCAGGTGCCGGGCTCGCCCTTGAAGGGGCCGACGATCTCGTCCGTGACCCAGCCGCCGTAGAAGCCGCCGGCCTGCGCCCTGACGCGCCTGCCGTCCACGTAGCAGTCGACGCGTCCCGGATAGAAGCTGATGCAGCCCGCGATCTCCGCAAAGGCAGCCGTGGGATCCTCGTAGGTCCAGGCGGCGCGCTCGAGCAGGCGATCGCCGGCGTCGACGTCGTAGTAGCTCGCACGTCCCTTCCACTCGCACAGGCTGGTTGCGCCGACCGGCCGTAGCAGGGCCATCCGCACGTCGCTGCGGGGCAGGTAGAAGGTCGGCGGACTCGCGGTTTCCAGCACGCGGTAGGCCGTGCGCGTCCGCGCGATCAGCCGGTCGCCCGCGCGGACCTCCACCAGGCGTCGATCGGGCTCCAGGCCGGGTGGCCGCGGGTAGTCCCAGACCGACTCCTGGTCGGCCCGTGGCTGAATCGCGAACGGGGGTCGCCGCTGTCCTCGGTGTTGCCAAGTCATGTGGATTCGATCCTCTTGCGGTCGGCTGGCCGTCGCGTCGACCCAGTCTGTCCGAAGGCGTTCACCCCGCGCATGGGAGCGGGTCCCGAGGTCCCGTTCATGCAGTGCCTGGCCTACATGAAACGCTGAGCATCGGACAGGGCCCCGCAGCGTGCCTCGATGGCTGCACGAACCTCGGCATGGCGCTCCCTCGTGATCGGGAATCCGCGGAGGAACAGCACGCCAGCGGCCATCATGATTGCCGGCACGAACCCATAGATTGCCATCAGGCCGGCCTGGATGTCCGGCGGCGTGGCGCCCGCCGAGGGCTCGTAGCCGAGACTGGCCGGCAGGGCCGTGCCGAGCAAGACGCCGAGGGCGAGCGACAGCTTGATCGTCATGCCCCAGACGGCAAAGTAC
>JBAPYD010000052.1:0-3187 GCA_049284555.1 Chromatiaceae bacterium
CCATAGGCGGCGATCTGCTGGATCCGGGCCTCGATCAGGGCCGCGCGGGCGTCCGCCCACCCAGGTGCGCCCCCCGCGGCGTCCCGTCCGGCCTGGAGCGCGGCGCCCAGTCCGGCCCCACTGCTCAAGGTGGTGCCGAACGTCTTTAGGGCCGCCACCGTCTGATCGACCGCGGCAGCGGCTCCGGCGCGGACAAGGACCCCGGACTCAGCCATCTGGACCAAGAGTCCGCCTAGCTCGTTGTGCACGCCCTGCGCGGTGCTCCGCGGCAGGATGGCCCTCTCGTCGATCGTCGCCCCAAGCTGGTCGCGCCTCTCCTCCCGGAGCCTTGCCTGCTCGGCCTCGAAGCGGTCCGACGCTCCGGCCTGAGCGGCCTCCTGGAAGCGGTCCACGGCGCTGGGGTCGTATTGGCGTTCGACCAAGCCACGGTGCGCTTCGATCGAGCCTCCGAGCCTGGCGGCCGCGCCGCGCGGATCGCGTAGTCCGACCCCGTCGACCACGCCCCTGGCGTCGCCGTAGGCCGGCGACCGTTCAAGCAGGTCCGCGTTGGCGCCCGGATCGATGGACGGGCTGTGGGTGCCGAAGGCATCCGCGAGCAGGGCGTAGCCGGCCTCTCGCGCGGCTTGGGTCTCGGAAGGGGTGAAGCGACGCAAGGTCTCGCCGTCCGCGTGGCCGATCAGGAGCGCCACCCCGGCCGCCGCCCGAGCGGCCTCGGGGGACAGGTTGCTCGCATAGTTCCAGGCGCTGGAGAGCCGCTGGTGGTCGCCGGTCAGATTCCGCCGGTCGATCTCCTGGTTGAGCCGCTCCATGAGGGCCGGATTGCGCCCGATGGCGTTGCCGATCTCGGCCGCGCCGAAGGTACCCATGGCCCCGTAGCGCTGTGCGAGGGACTGCTCCCGCTCCAGGGAACGGGACGCCGAGACCAGGTCCCCCGCGTCCCGCTCCATCCGGGAGCTGTCCTCGTTTGTGAGCCGCTCCGCGAAGATGTTGCGGCTGCCGCTCTCGGAGTCCGCCTTAATGGACTCCGCCAGACGGGCCTCGAAGCCCGCGTCCTGGGTGACCCGTTTCGCGATGTCCCCGGCGATGGCATCGCTGAGCTCCTGATTCACCCCGTACTGACTTCGTAGCTGACTTGAAAGGGTGCCTTTCAGGGCAGCCGCCGCGTCCTCGCCACCGCCGATCGATCCCGGAATCCCTGCGGCCCCCGCAATGACCGCCGCCATCTGCTGCTGACTGAGCCCCCTCTGCTCGTAGCGCTGGGCAAGACCCTGGGCCTCGCTCATGAGCGTCCGATCGGTCGCGCTCCCCGTCGCCGCATAGTCCCAGCGCTGTGCCCGGGAGTCGAAGGTCTCGCCTGATCGCGACGCAGTGGCGCTGGCGGCACTGGCCAGGGAGGAGGCGAACCGCAGGCTCGCCTGCTCCATGACCTGCTCGCTGGAGCGCAAGCTTGCCTGGGTGCTTCGGCCCACATCCGCCGTCCAGAGCACCGAGTTGGCATTGGGCGCCGTGGTGCCCGTGAGGGGGGCGTGGGTGCGGATCGGACCCATGGAGAGGGCCGGTGCGGGCGTCAGGGCGTCCGGGCTCATCGCCTTCTCGTTGATGTGATCACCGCCCTGGAGGCGGCCGGCCAGATGGGTGGCCGTGATCGCCGAGCCGTAGATCAGCATCAGGGCGATCGCCGGGGTGCTGGCGGCCAGCATTCCCCCCACCCCGAGATAATCGGATAGGAGAAAGTCGAGCTTCCACAGGGCGTAGAGGGAGGGAAGCTCCAGGTTCCCGAGGCCCGCATTGCGCAGGGCATCGAGCTTGCCCTGCATCGTCATCAGAATGTAGAGATTGACCACCGCCAGGATGGGCTGCCAGAGCTGGACCCAGAGCCCGAACAGCAGGTACTTGCCGATCATGCGGATGCCGACGGTGCCGAGCCCCACGGCGAACACCATGACCGGCGAGACGGCGAACAGGAAGGCCTCGAAGAAGGTCATCATGGGCCGCACGATCCGCGCGAAGAGCGTCTCCTCGGCGGCCCATTGGGTGTTTCGCTGCTGGGCCGCCTGGGTGATCATCGCCGCCGCGTCCCAGTGGCCGATCTCCGCGTAGACCTGGGCCTCGCCCTTGGGCAGGAAGCCGGCCGCCACCGCCATGATCATGTAGTTCTGGGCGTCCACCCCCGCTCCGGCGATGGCATCTAGGGAGGATTGGACCGTGGTGTCGACCTCCGCCTCGCTCAGGCTCAGGGTCGCCGCCAGCGACCGGCGCAGGGCCGGGGTGAACTCGGTGGTCACATAGGCCGAGAGGTCTGCCCAGGCGTCGTCGCACTCCTCCACCACCGGGTCGCCACCGAGCCAGAGCTCCGTGGTCGGCATCTGCAGACTGGTCTCAAAGGCGCTGGTCCAGCTCGGGTCCCGCAGGACGCTCTCGATGGAGCGCTGGCCAATGTCCACCGCGTACAGGGTGCACTCCGCGATGTAGTTGACGAAGGAGCGCTCCACGTCCGCCCCGGGCGTGGGGCTGTTGGCCGCCCCCAGCGCCGCCTTCGAGAGGGTGCCCTTGCGCACGCCCTGAAGGACCTGCAGCGGCGCCGCGAACCCGTAATCGGTCAGGTGGGGGGTGGAGAAGGCCTGCTCGAAGAGCCGCGTCACCCCGTAGCCCACCTGGGACAGGGCGGACCCGACGGCGGCGACCCCCAGGGGCACGTTGTCCACGGTGCGCACGGCCCCCGAGTAGAGGTCCTCGACGCTGACCCGGGCGGTCGGCCCAAACATCCCGAGGTAAACCACCAGGGCGATCAGCATGTGCTGGAACTGGGGCGCGCGCGCCTGTACCAGGCCCTGGAAGGTCACCAGGATGACGCCGATCAGGAAGCCGACCCCGGCGAGCTGGGCCATGTTGCCGGTGCCTGAGAGCATGGCGACGGCGTTGAGGACCGCGGTGAGATAGGCGGCGTCGCCGATGGAGTAGATCTCGAACATGGGGGGGGTGGGGCGGGTTAGGGCCGGTCCTGGGTGGACTCGGGTCGGCCCTTCACCTGATCGGTCAGGTCCTGGTAGTAGGAGAGCAGGGTCTGGGCGTTGCCGTAGCGCTTGGCGAGCACCTCGTACTCCCGGTACACCTGCTCCCGGGCGGAGCGGATCTGGCTGACCACCTGGGTGGTATAGGCGCGCCGCTCCAGGGCCAGGGCCTGCTC
>JBAPYD010000053.1:0-3867 GCA_049284555.1 Chromatiaceae bacterium
ATCGTGGCCGGGCCAGCCGAGGAAGCCGAAGTGGCCCCCGGCCTCGGCCTGGAGCAGGCCTGGGGCGATGTCCGCGGCGATCAGGGTCCCTTCGATCACCAGGGTGCCCGAGCCGCACATGGGGTCCAGGAGGGCGGCCCCCTCCCTCGCCAGCTCCGGCCAACCGGCGCGCAGCAGGATGGCGGCCGCCAGATTCTCCTTCAGGGGGGCGGCGGCCCCTTGCTCACGGTAGCCCCGCCGATGCAGCGAGGCGCCGGAGAGATCGATGGCCAGCGAGACGGAGCCCCGCAGGGCATAGCAATGGATCAGCAGATCGGGCTGCTCGGGGTCCACGTCGGGACGCCGGCCGAGGCGCCGCGTGAAGCGATCGGCGATCGCGTCCTTGACCCGGAGGGCCCCGTACTGGCTGTGGGTGACGCCGGCCAGGGTCCCGTCGAAGCGCACGGCGAAGGTGCGGTCGAGCCCGAGGTGCTCCTCCCAGGGCACCCCGGTGGCGCCGGCGTACAGCGCCTCGGGGCCGTCCGCCGGAAACTCGGCGATGGGCAGCAGGACCCGGTTGGCGACCCGGGACCACAGGCAGGCCCGGTAGCCCTCTTCCAGGGTCCCCTCGAAGCGGGCCCCGCCGCGGGCCTCCCGCGCCCCGGGGATTCCGAGCCCCGCCAGCTCTTCGGCGAGCAGGCTCCCCAGGTGCTTCGGCGCGGTGGCGAAGAAGCCGACGGGGGGCGTGCGCGCGGGAGGGCGTTGGTCGCGGGTCACTCCTTGCGCTTCAGCAGGTCCGAAAGACCTTCGAAGGCCTTATGGGTGGCCTGCCTGCCGGTGCCGGCCGCGCCGCCGGAGCGACCGGCGGCCAGGGCCGCCAGATGCTCCTCGTATTTCTGGTGCTCGTTGTCGTGGCAGTAGAGGCAGAGCAGCTCCCAGTTGCTGCCGTCCGGTGGGTTGTTGTCGTGGTCCATGTCCTTGTGATGGACCGTCAGCTCCCGGAGGTTGGTGCGGTCGAAGCTGCGCCCGCAGCGGCCGCACACCCAGGGATAGAGCTTGAGGGCCTGCTCCCGGTAGCCGGCGGCTCGGTCGTCCGCGGCCTTGCGGGCGTCCGCCACCACCCGGTCCAGCTTGGCGGTGTCGATGGGTTTTCCGGTCTTGCCATGGCGGGGGGGCTTGCTCGCGGACATGCTGGACTCCGTAGGGCGGCTCGATGACCTCAATCCTATCCAGCGGACCGTCCCCTCGCCACCCCCGCGCCGCTCCACCCCGGCGGGTCGGGCTTCAGCCCGACAGCGCCGCCTGCAATCATCGCCAAGATGGCATCAGCCCGGCCCCCGAAGACCTGATCACTGGATGACGTCCGTGATCTTCCACTGGGTTCCCTCCAGGGACAGGCGCACATGGGTCGCCCCCTTGCCCAGCTCGCCAATGCGGATCAGAAAGCGGTCGTAGGACTCGAAGAAGGCGAAGTCGATGCCCGCGATGAGATAGGGCGGGCTCTGGTTGGTCGCGCGGGTGACCGCCTCGCGCAGGGTATTCTGCACCCAGGAGTCGGTGATCGCCTGATCCAGCGCCGAGGTCCCCAGGCGGTCCAGGTTCTGGCGCAGCCAGCCCATGACGCTGTCGGAATCGGCAGGCGGCAGCACGGCGTTCGCCCCCGCGTCCAGTCGGGCCTTGTAGTTCGCGCGGATGGCGGGGAGGTCCGTGAGGGCGGCGAGCTCCGTCGTTTCCACCTTGCCCAGGGCATCGTCGAGCTTGTAGACGTAGTAGTAAGGCCAGATGCCGAAGGCGATCAGGGCGAAAAGGACGAGGTAGCCGAGGAACCGCATGGTTGTACAACTCCAGTTGAATGGAAGGCGATGACGGGAAGTAGGGGCTGACAGACGAGCGCATTCTAGCAGCTCCCCCCGGGGGGCCACGGGCTCGGCCCCGGATGCCCGGCCTCGCTATAATTCGGCTGAACCCCCTGCTCGAGCCCACCGATGGATGATCTGACCCAAACCCTTGCCTTGACCCTCGGCGCGAGCTGGGCGAGCGGCATCAACCTCTACGCCGCCGTGCTGGTGCTCGGTTTCCTCGGCGCCAGCGGGACCATCGACCTGCCCGCGGGTCTGGAGATCCTCTCCGATCCGCTGGTGATGCTCGCCGCGGGGGCCATGTACCTGGTGGAGTTCTTCGCCGACAAGGTCCCCGGGGTCGACAGCGCCTGGGATGGCCTCCACACCTTCATCCGCATCCCGGCCGGGGCCCTGATGGCCGCCGGCTCTGTCGGGGACATCGGTCCGGCCGGCGACCTGGCGGTCGCGCTCCTGGGCGGCGCGGTGGCCGCGGCCTCCCACGCCACCAAGGCGGGGACCCGGGTCCTGATCAACACCTCTCCCGAGCCCTTCACCAACTGGACCGCGTCCGTGACCGAGGACCTGGGGGTTCTGGGGGGGCTGCTGTTGGCGGTGAAGCACCCGGCGGTCTTCCTGGTCCTGCTGGCCCTCTTCTTCATCCTGCTCATCTGGCTCCTGCCGAAGCTGTGGCGGGGGATCAAGCGGGTCTTCGGGGCGATCGGCAGGCTCTTTGGCGGCCGTCGTGGCGTCGAGGCGGGAGAGGGAGTCGGGGCTGTCCAGCAGGGTCCCCCGGATTCAGCCAAGCCCGGGCGAGCGGCGGATGCCGGGGAGGGGGCCAGCGGAGGGCAGGGCGGGCCCCCGTCCCCTGTCTAGGCCCATGTCGGTGCCCCGCCCGCTTCACGACGCGCCAGCCGAGGACCCTGCGGAGGGCCTCTCCCGCTATCTGGTGGGGGGTGCCGTGCGTGATCGACTCCTGGGCCTGGCTGTCAAGGAAAGGGACTATGTGGTCGTGGGCTCCACTCCCGCGGAGTTGGTGGGGCGCGGATTTCAGCAGGTGGGGCGGGACTTCCCGGTCTTCCTGCACCCGGTCAGCAAGGACGAGTACGCCCTGGCCCGCACCGAGCGCAAGACCGCCCCCGGCTACCGGGGGTTCACGGTCCACGCGGACCCGGAAGTCACCCTGGAGCAGGACCTGGAGCGCCGTGACCTCACCATCAACGCCCTCGCCGAGGCCCCGGACGGGACCCTGATCGACCCTTTCGGCGGGCTCGCGGACCTCGAGGCCCGGGTCCTGCGGCACGTCTCGCCGGCCTTTGCCGAGGACCCGGTACGCATCCTGCGGGTGGCCCGTTTCGCCGCCCGTTTCCACCCCCTGGGCTTCCGGGTCGCCCCCGAGACCCTGTCGCTGATGGGCGCCATGGTCGCGGCGGGGGAGGTCGACGCCCTGGTCCCGGAGCGGGTCTGGCAGGAGCTGTCCAAGGCCCTGGCCGAGGATCGGCCGTCGGTCTTCTTCGAGGTGCTGCGCGCCTGCGGGGCCCTTGCCCGTCTGATGCCGGAGGTCGATCGGCTCTGGGGCGTTCCCCAGCCGGCGAAATGGCACCCGGAGATCGACACCGGCGTCCATGCCATGCTGGTGCTGGACATGTCGGCACGGCTCTCGCCGGACCTGGAGGTGCGCTTCGCCGCCCTCAGCCATGACCTGGGCAAGGGCACCACGCCGCCGGAGATCTGGCCCAGCCACCGGGGTCACGAGGAGCGTAGCGTGGCGCTGCTCGAGGCGCTCTGCGATCGCTTCCGGGTCCCCAACCGGTTTCGGGAGCTGGCGCGAATCACCGCGCGCTATCACGGGCTGGTGCACAAGCTCGACGCGCTGCGGGACGACACGATCCTGGACCTGCTGGAGGGCGCCGATGCCTTCCGCCGCCCCGAGCGGTTCCAGCAGATGCTGATCGCCTGCGAGGCCGACTACCGGGGCCGCACCGGCTACGAGGAGCGCCCGTACCCGCAGGGCGAGACCCTGCGCGGGCTGCACGCCGCGGCCGCCCAG
>JBAPYD010000054.1:0-2209 GCA_049284555.1 Chromatiaceae bacterium
CCCCTGAAGAAAAACATGTTCGAGATCGCCCAGGTGCTTGTCGGGAAAAAGGGCGAGGAGTGGTGGCAGCAGCGCGAAGAGGTCGCATTTCCCATTCCCGTTGTCGAAGGAGCCCAAGCTCCTCCTCCAAGTGGTGAGGCTTAGGGCGGAAGATGCCTGGCCAGCCCATCGCGATTAAGAGCACCGGCCTGGTGACCAGCGTGGGACTCTCGGCCCCTGCCGCCTGCGCCGCCATTCGGGCCAAGATCAGCAACCCCTCCGAGACCCGTTTCATGGGGAGCGATGGCGAGTGGATCATGGCCCATCAGGTGCCCCTGGAGCAGCCCTGGCGCGGCCGTACCAAGCTCGCCAAGATGGCGGAGATGGCCATTGCCGAGTGCCTGGATCAGGTCCCGCTAGAGAGCTGGCCAAGCATTCCGCTGCTCCTGTGTGTGGCGGAGCGAGAACGGCCCGGCCGCCTCGACGGCCTGGAGGCCCAGCTGCTCCCCGAGGTCGAGCAGGAGCTCGGGGTGAAGTTTGCGCCCGAGTCCGGAGTCATCCCCCGCGGCCGGAACAGCGCGATCCGCGCGCTGGCCGAGGCCCGCAAGCTCATCTACGGGGGCAGCGCCGCCCAAGCTCTCATCGCCGCCACCGACAGCCTCGTCACCTGGCCAACCCTGCGCATATACGAGCGTGACGACCGCCTGCTCACACCGAGCAACTCCAACGGCTTCATGCCCGGTGAGGCCGGCGGGGCGTTGCTCGTCGGCCGGCCGGAACGCCGCGCCGAACTGGTATGCACCGGCATAGGCTCGGGTATCGAGAAGGCGCACATCGACTCCGGCGAACCGCTACGCGCGGACGGCCTGACGTCGGCGATCAAGGCCGCAATCGCGGACGCCGGTTGCGAGTTGCACGACCTCGACTACCGAATAACCGACATATCGGGCGAGCAGTACTACTTCAAGGAGGCCGCCCTCGCCCTATCTCGCATCCTCAGGCAGCGGAAGGAGCAATTCGACATCTGGCACCCTGCCGAATGCATCGGCGAGACTGGTGCCGCCTCCGGAATCGGGATCCTTGCCGTTGCCGCCGCTGCCTGCCGCAAAGCGTACTCCCCAGGTCCCCGCATCCTCTCCCACTGCGCCAACGACTCCGGGCGGCGTTCCGCCGCCATCCTCCACTTTGGAGGTGCATAGATGGCGAACGATGTCTTTGCCAACAACATGGAGGTCTCCTGCAAGGCGGCCGATGGCAAGTCCATCTGCGCCTTCCCCGACGTCTGCTTCACCCCGCCCCAGACACCCGCCACCCCGCCCGGAGTGCCGATTCCGTATCCGAACACGGGAATGGCCAGCGACACGACGAGCGGATCCAGAACGGTGAAGATCTCGAAAAAGGAGGTGATGCTCAAGAACAAGTCCTACTTCAAGAAGAGCACGGGGGACGAGGCGGGATCGGCTCCAAAGAAGGGCGTCGTAACAAGCAAGAACATGGGCAAAGTTTACTTTAATGCCTGGTCCATGGATGTAAAGGTCGAAGGTGAAAACGTTGTCAGAAATCTGGACCTTACCACTCACAATCATGCCTCCCTACCGGGAAACACCGCCCCTTGGCCCTATACCGATGCAGTTGCGTTTCCTGCCGCTGCCAAGGCATGCGACCAAGAAGTAGCGAACGAAAAGAATGCTTGTTCCGATGACTCAGGAGCGTATAAGAGCGCAGATGAGTGCTGCAAAAACAAGAATTGTCAGAAGGCGCGCCAATGCATGCTCGTTCCCTACGGCGGATCCGGTTCTCCGAACTGCTGCAAAGGAAAAACCGGCCACCATTTACTGCCTAACTCTTTGCTACAGGAAAGCCGGGGAGACAGTAACTCTAACGTACCTGGGTTGAAAAGCAGTTACAACGTGAATCAGGGAGCCTGCGTTTGCGTAACCGGCGAGAGTTCGAACTCCGGCGACCACAAGAAGCTTCACGACAAGACCAAGGAGAAGTTGCGGGCCGTTATGATGCCGCCAAACCCCCAGGAGATCGATTACGCAACAGCGAAGGAGAAGGTTTCGGAAGCACACTCGGAAACATTTCCCCATTGCCGCAAAGAATGCACCGCGGCGCAAATAGATGCCTCCCTTCAAACGCATTCGAAGACCAAGCCACCCAACCCGAACGTGCGCCAGAAGGACGGGATGACGCGAAAGAACTTTGATCGCTATCGAGATGGTGACGC
>JBAPYD010000055.1:0-2110 GCA_049284555.1 Chromatiaceae bacterium
TCCTTGACATACTGCAGCAGGCAGCCGGCGGCGCCGATGGCCAGGTCCAGGCCCGCGCAGCCGAATCCCGCCAGGTCCCGGGTCCCGAGCTGGTCGGTCAGGAGCCGCTCGCCGCTGCCGGCATCGAAGTGCCAGGCGGGACGACGGGTGATGCCCCGCTCCAGCCCCAGCAGAGCCGGCAGGCCGCTGTCCTCGCCGATCAGGGTCTCCGCCGGGGCGAGTCGCGCGAGCTCGCTCGCGAGGGCCTCGACGGACTCCGCCTCCAGCACCGAGAAGCGTCCGCTGGAGAGCTCCAGGACGGCCAGGCCGAACCGCCCCGTCCCCTCCGAGACGGCGCACAGCAGGTTCTCCCGCCGCTCCTCGAGCAGGGACTCGTCGGTGAGGGTGCCCGGGGTGACCACCCGGACCACCTTGCGCTCCACCGGCCCCTTGGACTTGGCCGGGTCGCCGATCTGCTCGCAGATGGCGACCGACACCCCCTGGCGTACCAGCCGGGCGAGATAGCCCTCCGCCGCGTGATAAGGCACCCCCGCCATGGGGATCGGGGCGCCGGCGGACTGGCCGCGCCTGGTCAGGGTGATGTCGAGCAGGGCCGCCGCCCGCTCCGCGTCCTCGTAGAAGAGCTCGTAGAAGTCCCCCATGCGGTAGAACAGCAGCATGCCGGGATGCTCCGCCTTGAGGCGGAGGTATTGCTGCATCACGGGGGTGTGCTTCAGGGTCTCGGCCACGGCGAAGCCGCTCTATCCACGATCGACCGGCGCAAGGAATACCTGTCGCGGCCCCGTCACTCGGCCACCCCCGAGGGCCCCGGCCCCGGCCGCTCCGCGAGCTTGTGCCAGAGCACGGTCGAGGTCAGGCCCAGGGTCACCGCGTTGGCCAGGATCACGGGCCAGGCGTCGATCAGGATCCCGTAGACCAGCCACAGGGCCACCCCCAGGCTGAACAAGGCGTACATCCCGAGCGAGATGGCCCGCGTGTCCCGGGTGCGCAGGGTCTTCAGGACCTGGGGCACGAAGGAGACGGTGGTCAGGGTCGCGGCCAGATAGCCGGTCAGCTCGCCGAGTGGGTGCATGGAGGCTCCGAGGAGAGAAGGGGGCCCGATTATCCCCGATTCCCGGTCTCCCCGCGGCCATCCGGATCGGGGTCAGGGAGCGCTCCTCCAGCCACAGGGCCGCCATCACCGCGGTGACCACGGGCGAGAGCCCGAAGAGCACCGAGATCAGTCCCGAGGGGATGTGCTGGGCGGACCAGTAGACGCTGGTCATGGCCCCCCAGACCCCCAGCCCCGCGACGGCGTAGGTCTCCATGGCCCGGCGGTTCCAGGGCAGGGGACGCCGCAGCAGCGCTACGAGCGCCAAGCAGGCCAGCACCCCGAGCACCATCCGGACGGCGACCCCGAACAGGAAGCCGCCCCCCTCGCTGCTCCACTGGATGGCCAGCGGTGTGGTGGACCAGATCAGGACCACGGCCAGAAAGGCCGCCGGGACGGACATGGGGCACTCCGAAGACCGGTGGGGGCGAGCCCGGCGAGATGGATGCGGACCAGGCGGCGCCCGAGACGGGGCGTTCCTGGTGAGTCCAGGCAGATTCTACGTCTCGCGACCCCAATCCGGAGATCCCGCAGATTGGGGTGAGCTTGCGAACCCCAACGACCGATGGCCCGCGGACCCTGTCTTGTTGGGGTTCCTGCGTCACCCCAACTGCGACGACACACCGGGCTCGTGCCAGGCAGGGAGGGTGACAGCACGAGCTGGCCGGCCGGCATCGGCGACTGGCAGAATATGCCATACGATGGGTTCGCGTGACCCTGAGCGATGACGGCCGCGGGCGCGGACTTGAATGCGGGGCCCGCGGCAGGCCCCGAGTCTCGGTTGCCGCATCGGAGGTGCCCATGCCCACACGCAATGTCGTCCTGACCGAGCATCAGGAGGCCCTGATCGGCGCCCTGGTGCAGAGCGGCCGCTATCAGAACGCGAGCGAGGTATTGCGCGACGGGCTGCGGCTCGTGGAGCAGCGGGAGCTGGAGGACCAGGCGCGCCTCGCGGCCCTGCGGGCGGCCGTGGATGAGGGCCTTGTGGACCTGGCGGAGGGCCGCTACAGGGCCTTCGAG
>JBAPYD010000056.1:0-12866 GCA_049284555.1 Chromatiaceae bacterium
CCTTCCTGCTCACGTCCTTCTATTGGGACAACCTGATCCACTTCGGCATGGGGCCCCGGCGAGGCGAGGACGGTCGGCTCCTGTTCACCCTGCCGATGGGCGACAAGCGGCTGCCGGGCATCGCCGCCGAAGACATCGGGCGTTGCGCCTACGGTGTCTTCAAGGCCGACGGTGCCTACATCGACAAGACGGTGGGCATTGCCGGCGAGCACCTCACGGGTGCCCGGATGGCCGCCGAGCTGGGAGCGGCCCTGGGGGAGGAGGTCGCCTATCACGCGATCAGCCCGGCCGACTACCGGGCCCTGGGCTTCCCTGGTGCCGAGGACCTGGGCAATATGTTCCAGTTCAAGCAGGAGTTCGAGTCGGACTTCTGCGGCGCCCGGGACCCGGCGGTGGCCCGCGCCCTCAATCCCGAGCTCCAGGATTTCCGCACCTGGCTCGAGCGGAACAAGGCGCGCATCCCGATCGGCTAGCCGCCGGACGGCGGGGCCTGGACGGTCCAGGGCCCGGGCGTCGATCATCTAGTCGAGGCGTCTCGGTCCCTTTAGAAAGCAATGCTCCAGGTCAGCCCCCGTATCCAGATCCCCGAGTCGGAGCTCAGCGAGCGGTTCATCCGCTCGCCCGGTCCCGGCGGCCAGAACGTGAACAAGCTGGCCACGGCGGTTCAGCTGCGCTTCGATGTGGCCGGGTCACCGTCCCTGCCGGAGGACGTGCGGGCGCGCCTGCTGGGGCTCGCCGGCCGGCGGCTGGATGGGGCGGGGGTGCTGACGATCGAGGCCCATCGTTTTCGCACCCGGGAGCGCAACCGGGAGGATGCCCGGGAGCGCCTGGTGGACCTGATCTGCCGGGCCGCCCATCGGCCCAAGCCCCGGGTGGCCACCAAGCCGACGCGGGCATCCCAGAGACGCAGGCTGGAATCCAAGAAGGCCCACTCGGCGGTCAAGCGGCTTCGGGCCCATCGGCCGAGCTCTGATGCGTGAGTGGGAGAGGCCGGCGGGACGCCTGCTAGCCGCACGCTGGGCGGCGAGCCCTTGGACCGCCGGCGTCTCGTCGTGACATGGCACCTGGCGCGGTTGGCCAGGCGGACGAATCCACGTTGGCGGATGCCGACGCCCGCGTTGAGCCGTTCCCGCCGGGCCCCTTTACTCGTCGGTCTCCACGACGATGCCGGTGCCGTTTGGTGCGGTCACGATCACCAGCTTGCCGAGGGTGGGGTGGCGGGCGGCGACTACCGTGAAGGTGGGCCCCCGGCGCTCCCCCAGGACCTCGCTCTCGTCCTTCAGGTCATCCAGGACTCTCGACTCGGCGTCGAACATGCGCATGAGGTGTGCTCCAGATCGAATCGAAGGGCGCGGTCGGGCTGAAGCCCGACCTGCGACGTCATGGGTGCGGGTCGGGCTGAGTCCCGAGCTACATTGCCATGTCCAGGTCTTCCTGGACCTTGGCGATGCCTGCCAGGGCGCACTCCTCGTCGGTCTCGCCCGCGGGGGCGCCGCTGACGCCCACGCCCGCCACCAGGGCGGAGCCGCCGACCAGCACCGGTACCCCGCCGGCGGACATGACGAGCCCGTCGATTCGGCCGATGGGGGTGTCCGCGCGCTCCTTGAGGGCCGACGTGGCCGCGTTGAAGTTGACGGCGGTCTTGGCCTTCATCTCGCTGATGGGCACCGTGATGGGCGCGGCGATGGTGTCGCGCAGGGTGACCTGAACCGTCCCCTCCCGGTCCACCACCGTCACGCCGATCTGGATGCCCTTCTCCCGGCAGGCCTCGATGGTGGCCTGGGCGATCTGGGTGGCGGTGTCGAGTGAGAGTCGCTTCACCTGGACCACCATGGGATCGGAGGCCAGGGCGGGGCCGGTGATGGCGGCGGCGGTCAGGACCGCGATCAGGTGCTTGTTCATCGGTAGCTCCTCGGGTTGATCGATTCAAAGGGTCGGCGGGCCGGACGACCAGACCGCCGGGAAATCAGCTCATCGGCCCTCGCAACTCGTCGCTGTCCGCTAGCCGAAGCGGCGCTCGACATACGCGTCCACCATCCGCTTGAACTGGCCGGTGATGTCGTCCCCCTTGAGGGTGGCGACCTTCTCCCCATCGACATAGACGGGGGCCGAGGGGCGCTCTCCGGTGCCCGGCAGGCTGATGCCGATGTTGGCCTGCTTGCTCTCGCCGGGTCCGTTCACCACGCAGCCCATGACGGCCACCTGCATGGTCTCCACGCCGGGGTAGCGGGTCCGCCAGATCGGCATCTGGTCCCTGAGATAGGTCTGGATGTCCTGGGCCAGGTGCTGGAAATAGTCGCTGGTGGTGCGCCCGCAGCCCGGGCAGGCGGTGACCATGGGGGCGAAGGAGCGCAGCCCCATGGTCTGGAGGATCTCCTGGGCCACCTGCACCTCGGTGGTGCGGGCCTCGCCCGGGGCAGGGGTCAGGGAGATGCGGATGGTGTCGCCGATCCCTTCCTGGAGCAGCACCGCGAGTGCCGCGGTGGAGGCCACGATCCCCTTGGAGCCCATCCCGGCCTCCGTGAGCCCCAGGTGCAGCGCGTAGTCGCAGCGTGAGGCGAGCATCCGGTAGACGGCGATCAGGTCCTGCACCCCGCTCATCTTGCAGGACAGGATGACCTGGTCCCTGTGGAGCCCCAGCGCCACCGCCCGCTCGGCACTCGCAAGGGCCGACTCCACCATGGCCTCCCGCATCACCTGATCGGCATCCTTGGGCTGGGGGGAGCGGGCGTTCTCATCCATGAGCCGGACGATCAGCTCGGAATCGAGGCTGCCCCAGTTGACGCCGATGCGAACCGGCCGCTGGTAGCGGCAGGCGATGTCGATGAGGGTGGCGAACTGGCTGTCCTTCTTCTCGCCCTTCCCCACGTTGCCCGGGTTGATGCGGTACTTGTCGAGGGCCTCCGCGCACTCCGGGTAGTCGGTGAGCAGTCGGTGGCCGTTGAAGTGGAAGTCGCCCACCAGGGGCACCGTGCAGCCCTGGGCGTCGAGCATGGCCCGGATCGGGGCCACCGCCCGGGCCGCGGACTCGGTGTTGACCGTGATCCGCACCAGCTCGGAGCCCGCGTCCGCCAGCTCCCGCACCTGGCGGACCGTGGACTCCACGTCGGCCGTGTCGGTGTTGGTCATCGACTGGACGACCACCGGGGCGTCGCCACCCACCTGGACCGGGCCGATGCGCACGGGGATGGAGCGGCGCCGCTGGATGGGGGCTGGGGTCGGGCTCATGGCACTGGCCTTGGCGAGGGTCGTTGTCGTGGCGAATCGGTTGACGCCCGAAAGATGGACCCTCGTCGCCTTCAGGGCAAGGGCGAGCGCAGCCCCTGGAGGATCGGCAGGTAGTCCGGGTCTTCCGGAGAGAGCAGGCCGTGGCGGACCAGGAAGTCGATGACCACCAGGTTGCAGTTGAGCTTGAAGGCGTCGGTGTCCCGCACCAGCCGGGCGACCTCCTCCGCGGGCAGGCGCTGGAAGGACTCCACCTCGCCGTCCGTGCAGCGGGGGACGAAGCCGTCCGGCAGCTCCAGGTCGTAGCAGTACATGACATCCGGCTTGAGCCCGTGCTCGGAGTCCCGGCAGTAGGAGACCGCCCCGACGGGGACCGCCTGCCGCGCCAGCGCCTCGGGGATGTCCGCCTCCTCTTGGCACTCCTTGAGCAGATTTTCCCCGAGGGTAACGCCGAAGGGCAGGCCCCCGGCCACCAGGTTGTCGAGGTGCAGGGGGTAGATCCGCCGGTCCGCGGCCCGTCTGCCGATCCAGATCTCGATGCCCCGGGTCCCGCGCACGAAGCCGTTGAGGTGCTGGCCGAAGGCGCGGGCCCCGAAATAGGGGGCGGCGGCCCGGTCGATCAGGCAGAGGGCATCCTCCCGCCGCCCGGCGGTGAGCGGATAGGGCTCCCCGTGCAGGTAGCCGATGACGCCCGCGTCCCTGAGGGCATCCAGGACCTCAGCGATGAGGTCGCTACGCTCCGGGAAGGAGGCGGGCACATCGATCCAGTCCACCCGCTCCCGCGTCACCTGGAAACGCTTCGGCCAACGCCGCAGCTCGGCGGCGAAGGCCGGGCGCAGGGAGCCGATCCGGGAGCCCAGGGCCTGGAAGGGGAGGAACCGCATCGGGTCCCAGTCGTTGCAAGCGCGGATCTTGTCGAGGTAGGACATGAAGGCCTGGGGGTTGGACTTGAGCGCCGCAGTTGCCATCGGCGGCGACGGGGTGTCGGCGGCCCCGGGGAAGGGCGCCGCGGCAGGGCATTGTAGCCGCCGGGCAGTCGCCGTTTGCAGCGGCACGCCCGTTGCGGGTCCAATGGGGCCCTGACCCGACCCTTGGACGCGCCGGCTTGGAGACGATCGATATCGCGGCACTGCTGTTCCTGGTCGCCCTGACCGCCGGATTCGTGGACTCCATCGCGGGCGGGGGTGGCCTGATCTCCATCCCGGCCCTCCTCTGGGCAGGTCTGGGGCCGGTGGAGACCCTGGCGACCAACAAGGCCCAGGCGGTGTTCGGCAGCGGCACCGCCGCGCTCAACTTCGTCCGCCGGGGGGCGGTGGAGCCCCGCTCGGCGGCCTTCGCCGTCCTCTGCACCTTTCTGGGGGCGGCGAGCGGGGCCCTTCTGGTCCAGCAGGTGGACAGCAGCGCCCTGGCGCGGCTGATCCCGGTGCTCCTGATCGGGTTCGCCCTGTATTTTCTGCTCTCGCCCCGGGTGTCCGACCTCGACAGCCACCAGCGGCTGGGCGATGTCGCCTTTGCCCTCACCGTCGGGCTCGCCGTCGGCTTCTACGACGGGTTCTTCGGGCCGGGGACGGGGACCTTCTTCGCCATGGGGTACGTGGCGTTGCTCGGCTACAACCTGCGCCGGGCAACGGCCCACAGCAAGCTGCTCAACTTCGTGAGCAACCTGGCCGCCCTGCTCTTCTTTCTCCCCGGGGGCCACATCGACTGGACCATTGCCGCCGTGATGGCCGTGGGCCAGGCGACCGGGGCCTGGCTGGGCTCCCACCTGGTGCTGCGCCACGGGGCCGCCCTGGTGCGGCCGGTGCTCGTGCTCGCCTCCCTGGCGATCTCGGCGAAGCTGCTGCTGGAGGAGCTTCGCTGAGGGGAGAGCGGCGGAATCAGCGGCCGGTCAGGCGCCGCTCCGCCTCCCGGTACTTGGCCGCGGTCCGGTCGATGACCTCCTGGGGCAGGTCCGGGGGGGGCGGGGTCTTGTCCCAGTCCAGGGTCTCCAGGTAGTCCCGCACGTACTGCTTGTCGAAGCTCGGGGGGCTTGTGCCGGTACGGTACTGGTCTGCGGGCCAGAAGCGGGAGGAGTCGGGGGTCAGGACCTCGTCGATCAGGTGGAGCCGACCCGCCTCGTCCAGGCCGAACTCCAGCTTGGTGTCGGCGATGATGATGCCGCGCTCCAGGGCGTAGGCGGCGCACTCCTGGTAGATCTGCAGGGCGCGGTCCCGCACCTGCGCGGCGAGCTCGCCCCCGATGAGGTCCACCACGTGGTCGAATGCCACGTTCTCGTCGTGGGTTCCCGCCTGGGCCTTGGTGGAGGGTGTGAAGATGGGCTCTGGCAGACGCTCCGCCTGGGCCAGACCCGGGGGCAGCCGGATGCCGCACACGGCCCCGGACGCCCGGTAGTCCTTCCACCCCGAGCCGATCAGGTAGCCGCGCACGATGGCCTCCACCGGCAAGGGGGCGAGGCGGCGCACCACCACCCCCCGGTCGCCCAGCTCGGCCCGCTCCGCCGGGCTCGTCACCACCGACTCCACCGGGATCCCGGCCAGATGGTTGGGGACCAGGCCCGCGGTGCGGGCGAACCAGAAATTGGAGACGCGGGTCAGGACCTCCCCCTTGCCGGGGATGGGCTGGCCCATGACGACGTCGAAGGCGGAGAGTCGGTCGCTCGCCACCAGCAGGAGGTGGTCCCGATCCACCCGGTAGAGGTCCCGGACCTTGCCCCGACCGAGGAGCTCGAGGCCGCTCAGGTGGGATTCGTAGAGTGCGGACATGACATGCCCTCCCGTTCCGCTCGATGCCCCTGCTCAGGGGCATCCAGGATAGCAGAGTCGGATTGCCGTTCGATGGTCCGCGGCCGGCGCGGGACCTCGCCCCTGGTCTCGGAGCCCGGTATCGGGGCGGGAAGCGGGACGCCCCGCCCAACTGACGGTCTCCCCCGGTTGATTCGAGGGCCCCGAGTGAATACAGTCCGAAAAACAAGAGAGCCCTGCGTGTCGGTCTGACAAAGACCCCACGCAGCTGCGTAAAAAGCCGAAACCAACAAGGGGAAGCTCTCATCAACCACCACTGGTCCCGGGGCGGCCCCGCCGTGGCCGCCTTCCTTGTCTTGTCGACGGCCTGGGCGGCCGATTCGCCGGCGCCCTCCACCCTGTATCCGGCAAAGGGAGCGCCGGAGCCGGATCTGGCCGCCTATCGCGCCCTGTCGGACAGCCGCTCCCGCGACTATGACAAGACGCAGGACATCTCCCCCCGTCAGCTCGTCCTCCTGCTGGAGGTGGCCGAGCGCACGGGGGCCAACCTGGGTCAGGCCCTGGCGACCGGGGAGCACGAGAGCGCCCGGACCTGGAACGACCATATCCGCCCCACCCTGAAGAGCGGCAATCTCGGGTCGGCGACCGGCGTCTGGCAGTTCCAGCCCGCCACCTTCCACGGCATCATCAAGACCTATGGCAAGCGGCTCTTGGCCGCGAGCAGCGCGGATCCCGCCTCCGGCCGGGAGCGTCTTGATCTCGGCGACGGCCCCTTTAGCGATGACAAGGTTCGCGGCCTCATTCGGGAGACCGTGAATGGCGAGCGGGGGGTGGAGGACGAGGAGCTCCAGCTCCTGCGTCACAACTTTGCCGTTCTGGCCTTCGCCAAGCACTACCTGAGTCGCGACACGGGTGCCACCACCCCGGAGGAAGACTATCTCTTCCACTTCCTGGGCGCGGGGGAGGGCAGACGGGTGCTCGAGCTGGCCCGGGGAGAGGCGCGCGACACCCTGTGTGTAAGGCCCCGCGCGGAGCCGCTGGATCCCCTCTCGTCACCGTCGGAACTGCTGGCTGGGGAGGCGCGGCTTGCGCTCATGAAGGCGACCGCGATGGCGCGGGAGCTGCCGGGGCTGGCAAGGGATCCGGCCGCCGACGTGGTGGCCGATCCTGAATTGAGGGTATGGGTGCGCTCCCAAGGCGATTCGGGGGCGGGCGAGATCAGCACGCTCAAATCGAAGGTCGGAATACAGACCGTGCCTCCGCGTGTGCTGGAGACCGCGGCTCCCCCCATCGCGTTCGAGCCCGAGCCTGCAATTTCCTCCGAGTGGGGGCTCCCCGCCGATTCCCCCACGGTGACCGGCAATCTCGGCATGTTCTATCGCGACGGCAAGGGGCAGACCCAGCCCTACACCTGGGGCGAGTTCATGGAGAACCTGGCGAGGCGGGTGCGCGCCGACGAGCAGCCGGCCATGGTCCGGGCGAAGTACGGCGTGGGATTCAGCCTCGAGGGGGGAGACGTTTCCGGGACGGCGTTCGACCCGGCGGCGGTGAGCGAGGGGGCGGAGTTTCGCCATCGGAGCGGCCGGACCCTGGTGGTGCCCGAGTCCTTCGTGATGGGTCCCCTCGACCGGGAGGAGACCGAGCACTATAAGCAGCGGCTCTGGGCCCTGGTGACCCAAGCGGACGACGAGCCGATGGACGCCCTGCCGCCGGAGTCCCTGTCGACCCTGCGGCACCTGGGTCTGCTGCCCGAGGGTGCTCAGCAGGCGGGCACGGACCAGCCCCAGGTGCACAAGGCCCTCCAGGCATTTCGGAAAAAGGTCGGAAAGGACGCGCCCGATGATCCGGCGCACACCGACCGTTTGATGCCGGCGGAGCGGATCGCCCTGGAGATCTACGACCGGCGACTCGCCCACTATGCGGCCCTGCAGTCGTGCCAAGCGGCGTCCTCCGGAGATGCCCCGGATCTTGGCCGAATCCGGAAGCTGCCCGCGGGCCTGCAGCGGCTCGCGGCGCCCCATGTGATTGCGGTGCAGAACGCCCTCGCGGAGCAGGGGCTCCTGAAACAGCCCACCAAGAAGCACGTCTGGCGGGACAAACGGCGCAAGAAGCACGTCGTCTACAAGCCCGTACCCTTTCAAGGCAAGGTGGACAAGGCGACCATCGCCGCGCTCGACACCTTCCAGCTGCGCCACGGACTCCGGGTCACCGAGGGCGTCCTGGACGCCGTGACCCTCGAGCTCCTCGGGCTACCACCGATGGGGCCGGATATCTTCCTGCCCGTCTCCGGGCCGCAATGCAGGATTTCCCGCGGGACCGAGGCCTCGTGCACGATCCCGGGGAATGGTCGAGGAGACGCCCCTGGAATCCCCGGTCCCACTGAATCGCTCCCCCGCGGCCGGCTGTTGGACGTCATTTCGTGCCCCGATTGCTCAGACGCCGGGAGGGAGGCGTCCTGATCGACCGCGATCCGGTCCGGGAAGGGTCCGTGGTGTTTGGTTATCCCCCGGAGACCCCATCGCCCCGCGACGTGACGGTTGTCGACCTGGATACAAGCGCGTAGGTTTGTTGGACGATGGGCGGCCGATCCCGGTGGCCGCCGTCACTCCCGAAGTTCCCGATCAGACAGGATGCCAGCCGACACCGCGAACTCTAGTCCCAACGCCGCTTGCGGCACCACGGACCCTTTCCTCGTCGCATTTCGAGGGAGCTTCACCTCCGCGCTGCGCTGGCATCAGCTAGACGCTCTGTGGGAGCGGGTGCGTGAGCGCGCCGGGGCGGGCTGGTACCTCTACCATGTGGGGGACGAGCCTCCGACACAGCCGGCCGACGCCGAGCAGGTCGAGACCTTCCTCCGGGAGGTCGATGCCCTGCTGCGGGCGGAGCACAAGGAGTCCTACTGCGGCATCGTCTACGCGGACGACCCCGCCGCCCCCAGCCTCGTCAAGATCTACGACCCGCACAACCTGGGCGTCTCCTGCGGCTACAGCACCAATCCACCCCTGCCGGGCTGGGTCATGAGCCTGCTGCCTCCCTGCGACCTGCCCGCCACCCAGGCGCCCACCCGGAGCCGCCGTCGCTGGTGGCAGCGGGTCTTCGGCTGAAGCCGGGCCGGCACGAGCGGCCTCGGCCGGCGTGTCGGACGGGATCAGCGTCGTTCGGGTCCATCGAGACGATCGGACAGATCACCCAAGCACCCCGCGAGGACATCGCCATGTCGAGACAGATCATCAGCACGGACCAGGCCCCCAGGGCGATCGGGACCTATTCCCAGGCCGTTCGGGTGGGGGATACGGTCTACCTCTCGGGCCAGATCCCGCTGGTGCCGGCGAGCATGGAGCTGGTGGAAGGTGATATGGCGTCACAGATCCGCCAGGTCTTCGAGAACCTGCGGGCGGTAGCCGAGGCCGCGGGAGGGGGGCTCCAGGACCTGGTCAAGCTCAACGTCTTCCTCACCGACCTCGCGCACTTTTCCTTGGTCAACCAAGTCATGGCGGAGTATTTCCAGGAGCCCTATCCAGCGCGGGCGGCCGTGGGGGTCGCGGCCCTGCCCAAGGGGGCGGCGGTCGAGATGGATGCCGTCCTGGTGCTCCAGCCGCTCGCCTAGCGGCGAGCTGATTCCAGACCCGGGACCAACGCCGGTTTCCTTCGGCGCCGTCCGGTGGGCGGGAAGGAGGCAAGAGCGCTCTCAGGGAAATCTTGTAAAAATGATGATTTGGCTTGCGTTCCTTACACGATCTCTTACCATTGGAGTCGATCGTCTTGAGCGCAATCCGGGGGGGTCTATGCGCATTCTGCTCAGTGTGTTCGCCGTGTCCGTGCTCCTGCTCGCCGGCTGCGGCTCCAGTCCCACCAAGGACACGGCCTCGGGGGCCAAGCCCGAAAGCGTCGCCAACCGCTCCAACAGCGCCGGTCGCGGAGGCCGACTGGCGGTGTCCCCAGCGGCTTACCAGGTGCCGCCGGGGGGCGGGGACTTCGCCGGCAAGCCCTCGGTGGAGCGGTTCATCCGCCATATGGAGACGACCCACGGCTTCGATCCCGAGCAGCTCCGGGTCGTGCTGGCCCGCGCGCAGAAGGAGGACTGGATCATCGAGGCCATGGACAGGCCCGTGCGCAAGAGGACCAGCACGGGTCCCAACGGCTCCTGGAACCGCTACCGGGCCAAGTTCATCACCCCGGACAACATCGACAAGGGGGTGCAGTTCTGGCGCCAGTACGCCCCGGTGCTGAAGAAGGCATCGGCCCGCTACGGGGTGCCGCCGGAGATCATCGTCGGCATCATCGGGGTGGAGACCCGCTGGGGTCGCATCATGGGCAAGACCCGGATCATCGACGCCCTCGCCACCCTCTCCTTCGCCTATCCGCGCCGGGCAGAGTACTTCACCGGGGAGCTCGAGAACTTCCTGATCATGGCGCGGGACGAGGGCTTCGACCCCTTCCAGCCCAAGGGCTCCTTCGCCGGGGCCATGGGCTACGGTCAGTTCATGCCCTCCAGCTTCCACAACTACGCCGTGGACTTCAGCGGCGACGGTCACCGGGATCTCTGGAATCCGGTGGACGCCATCGGAAGCGTCGCCAATTACTTCAAGGGCCACGGGTGGCGCCCCGGTGAGCCGGTGGCGGTCCGGGCGACGGCGTCCGGCGCGGGGGTCGGCGCTCTCAAGACCGGATTCGACGCCCGTTACCCCCTCTCGACCCTGACCGCGGCGGGCGTCACGCCCACCGGCTCCCTCGGGGGCGCGAGCGAGGCGCGTCTGCTGGGGCTGGACATCGGCAGCGGCTACCAGTACTGGCTGGGACTGAACAACTTCTACGTCATCACCCGTTACAACCACAGCACCTACTACGCCATGGCGGTATGGCAGCTCGGCAACGCGGTCAAGGCGCGGGTGGGCGGTCTGCCCGGGACACGGGTCGCCCAAGAGACGGGGGGCGCGGGCGACGCCACGCTCTAGGTTCTATCGCGGCTCACCGGACAAGGTCAGGATGACCTGTCGGCGGTGAGGCCTGGTGCGGTGCTCGTAGAGGTAGATCCCCTGCCAGGTGCCCAGGGCGCAGCGGCCGTCTCGGACGGGCAGGGTGAGTTCCATCTTGGTCAGGATGGCGCGCACATGGGCCGGCATGTCGTCCGGGCCCTCGTCGGTGTGATCGAAGAGCCGGTCGCCGTCCGGGACCAGTCGGGCCAGGAAGGACTCCAGGTCCCGGCGAACCGTCGGGTCGGCGTTCTCGCACAGGATCAGGGAGGCACTGGTGTGCTGGATGAAGCAGTGGCAGATGCCCACTCGGATCCCGGACTCGCGTACCGCCCGATCGATCTCGGCGGTGATGCAGTAGGTTCCGCGCCCGCGTGTGCTCACCGACAGGTTGTGCTGCACGATCACTGGACAGCCCCGCGGGGGTCCGTCGACCCCCGGCTCGCCACAGGTTAGCCATGTTCCGATTGTCCGGCGCTCGCGGGCGAAACTCCAGCGCGCGAGTCCATGGGACCGACGTCGACCCCGGTGGCCGAGCCCATCCAGGGCGCTGAGGGCGCTGGCGAGCGCCTGGAAGACACCCCGGTCGAGCGGCTGACGGGGGTCGGGCCGCGACTGCGGGAGCGTCTCGCCCGGCTCGGCATCCGCAGCGTCCAGGACCTCTTGTTCCATCTGCCGGTGCGCTACCAGGACCGCACCCGGCGGGTCCCGCTGGCTGAGCTGCGGGCGGGCTCGGAGGCCCTCGTGGAGGGTGAGGTGGCGGACGCCCAGATCGGCTACGGGCGTCGGCGCTCCCTCAAGGTCTGGCTGACCGAAGGGCCGGGGCGCCAGGGTGGCCTGCTCCTGCGCTTCTTCCATTTCTCGTCCCAACAGCTGGCCGCGCTGCGCCCGGGCGCGTGGCTGCGCTGCTATGGGGAGGTACGCCAGGGCCCCAATGATCTGGAGATGATCCACCCGGAGTACCAGGTCCGGGACCCGGGGTCGGAGGACCTGCAGGCGGAGGCCCGCCTGACCCCGATCTACCCCTCCACCGAGGGTCTGCAGCAGGTCTCCTGGCGGTCCCTGACGGAGCAGGCCCTAGGGCTCCTCGCCCATCGGGCCCCGCCGGATTACCTTCCCCCCGAGGCCATCGGCGGTCACGGACTGCCGGGTCTGGTGGAGGCCCTACGCTATCTCCACCGGCCACCCCTGGAGGCCAGCCTGCCGGACCTCCTGGAGCGTCGACACCCGGCCTTCCTGCGTCTGGCCTTCGAGGAGCTGGTGGCCCACCAGGTGAGCCTGAGGCGCCTGCGTCGGGCACACGAGCGGCAGCGGGCCCCGGTGCTGGATGGGGACGGGTCCCTGCGCAGGCGGCTGCGTGAGGGTCTGCCCTTTCGCCTGACACCGGATCAGGAGCAGGCGGTTTCGGAGATCGAGGCCGACCTCGCCCGCCCCCACCCCATGCAGCGCATGCTCCAGGGGGACGTGGGCTCGGGCAAGACGGTGGTGGCGGCCCTGGCGGCGCTCCAGGCCATCGAGGGGGGATGCCAGGTGGCCCTGATGGCCCCCACCGAGCTCCTGTCCGAGCAGCACTGGCGGGGGCTCGCCGGATGGCTCAGGCCCCTGGGCCTGGAGCCCCTCTGGCTCGCGGGACGGCACAAGGGACAGGAGCGTGCCGCCCTGCTCGCCACCATCGCGAGCGGCGAGGCCCGTCTGGTGATCGGCACCCACGCCCTCATCCAGGACGAGGTCCAGTTCCGGGACCTGGGTCTGGTCATCATCGACGAGCAGCACCGTTTCGGGGTCCATCAGCGGCTGCGGCTACGGGAGAAGGGCGCCGGAACCGGTGGCGTTCCCCATCAGCTCATCATGACCGCGACCCCCATACCAAGGTCCCTCGCCATGACCATCTACGCCGACCTGGACCTGTCGGTGATCTCGCAGAGCC
>JBAPYD010000057.1:0-4642 GCA_049284555.1 Chromatiaceae bacterium
GTCTGGACCTGTTCCGGGTCCGCCAGGGCGGCCTCGCAGCACCCGCTCGGCGGTGTCTTGGGCAGGGCCACCAGGGTGAGCGGCACGCGGTAGCCCGCCCGCGGGGCATTGGGGTCGTTCGAGCTGATGCGGCCCACCAGGGGGAGTCCGAGACCCGATCGGTGGAGCGCCGGGTGGCTCACCCGGGGCCGGGTCACCGGCTCGAAGTCGGTGAAGCGTTGCGGTGATTCGATCCCTCGGGTCTCCGGGCCCAGGACGGCGAGGGGCCGCTCGGCCGCATCCTCGAGGAGCCGGGGGAGGTGCTGGCGCGCCAGGCGGCGGTAGTCCGCGGCCGCACGACCGCGAGTCCGCTGGTCCGCCTCGGGCGAGGCGAGCGCCCGGATGGATGCGTCCAGCTCGGGCCCCAGGGGAACCGAGGTTGGGGCCTCGAGGGTCTGACAGCCAGTCAGCGCCAGGGCAAGAAGGGGTGCGGCGAGGGCGGCACCTCGGCATCGGCGGTATCGGCCAGGGGCCTGGCCCAGGCTTGGGTGATGGACCAACTGTGTGAGCTCCTGCGTGCGCTCCATGGGCGTGCCTTCGCGGTGAGGCCCGTCCCCGGGACCCAGGTGTCCGAGGGGATGTGGGATTGACCCTCCAATTGAGCTACGATCGGCGCGCTGATTCAACCGCCTGATGTTTGCTCCTTAGATCCCCCTCTTGCCGCCGTCCGGCGCGGGGTGGGCTTGGAGCCCGGGCCAAGCCGGTCGGTAAGGACCCACCCATCGGCCTCCAAGCAAGCCAGCCAGCAGACACGTTCAACCACCGAATGGATCGAGGTCCTCATGCTGAACAAGATCGTCGATAGTCTCCATAACTCCAAGATCGAGGCGCTGGCCAACACCTTCGGGCGCCTGGGCCGCGTGGGCTTCTGGATGCAGGTGGTGCTGGGCGCCTTCCCGGTCCTCCTGATGACCTACATCTTCATCTTCACCGGCACGGTCAAGTTGTCCGGTACCCGCGCGGGCCTACCCGTTGTCGAGTATCTGACCATCCTCAACTTGCTGGTGCTCCTGTTCACCATTGTCTGGTTCTATCGTTACCCCGGCCTCGGAAAGCGGCTCCTGGATCCCGAGACACGTCCGACCGAGTCCCAGGTGGAGCGCACCGTCTGGGTCGGATTGGTTGCGAGCTGCCTCGGTGCAGTGTTCTCGATGGTCGTGTTGATCCTCGAGGTGGGGCAGCTACTGTTCTACTTCCTGGCGGCCCCTCAGGGGGGCATCCCGGCTATCCAGACCGCACCGATGAGCGTGGGCGGGGGAGCGAGCTGGGTATCCACGGTGGACGTGGCGAGCCTCATGGCCCTCCTGCTGACCCTGACGGCGGAGGTGGTTGCCCTGGTCCTGGGGCTTTGGCTCCTGTTCCGGACATCCCAGACCGCCGACGAGTTTCCCTTGCCTCCTGCGGACTGACGGAGCGGCCCCGGGGGGCCGGCGAGACCTTGGCGGACCCCCGATGGAGCCGCTGATCGCCTGCCATCCCGGCCTTTGATCGGCTCGCGCGGCAAGCGCGATGAACCGGCACTTCCCTATCGGTTCCCCTCATCGACTGCTATGGACACCCAAAGCCTCATCGACGCCTTCGAGCACCTCGACACCTGGGAGGAGCGCTATGAGCTCATCTCAGAGCTCAGCAGGGAACTCCTCCCATTGACCGAAGCCGACCGGACGGATGCCCACTTGATCAAGGGCTGTGACACCCGGACCTGGCTGACGGGACAGCTGGTTCCTGGCGAGTCTTCCAGACTGGAATATCGGGCCGAGGCCGAAGGGCCCCTGGTCCGGGGTCTGGTGGCGGTGCTCTTGATGCCTTTCCAGGGTAAGTCCCCGGAGGAGATCCTGGCGACCGATCCCTATCCCTTCATCCGGCGCCTGGGGCTGGATTCCGCCCTCAGCGCCAAGCGCCAGGCGGGGATGCAGGCGTTCATCGAGCGCGTCAAGGCCATTGCTGCCGGTTACTGCGCCGCGGACTGATCGTCGGCTGGGGGCCGGTTGGCGGCAAGATCCCTAGGCCGGCCTGCCCATCAATCGGGCCGGGGTGCGCCGTATCGATCCCCGGGCTGGGCCCGGAGCATCCAGCGCACATAGTCGGCCGCCTCCGCGGCTCCCTCCGTCGGTGCCCAGGGTGCGAAGTCGCTTGCCGCCACGGGGGCGAAGGGTCCCGGCTTGCATTCGAAGAGCACCGTGTCCGGCGCCAGGCAGACGACGGAATGCCAGGTTCCCTCCGGGGACTCAAGACCCTTTGATCTCTTGTGGGCCCCCGCCTCCAGGCGGACGGTCACCCGTCCCTCGTCGTCGAAGCCCAGCCAGGCCGCCGCCCCCTTGAGCACGAGCAGCAGCTCCCACTTGGGCGGGTCCAGGTGCCGATGGGGCTGGAGATAGGTCCCGGGCTGCAGGGCGATCAGCATCCGCTGCACCGGCTCTGCCCGGGAGTCATGGATCAGATGATGGGCACGGCGTCGGGGCGCCTCGTCCGCCTCGGCGCAGAGCGCGTCGAAGCGTGCGGTGTCGATCGGCTTCATGGTCGGGCGCGAGCGTGGTCCGTGGTGATCTCAGCTCCCCTAATCGTAATGCCGGCTTCCCGGGGATCCAATCCGCAGGAGGCTGCAAGGATCCGGACCGGGGCGGACACCTGGGTGCCAGGTGGCTATCCTTGAGGGACGTCCAGGCCCCAGGGGAGGTCCCTGAACCGTGAAGCCGCATCCCCCAGGGCCTCCAGCGCGACGCTCCCTTCCCCGGGGTCGTCAACCCTACGCCGCAGGACCGCCATGATCACACTTGCCGACCCGGCGCTACTGAAGACCCGCTGCTACATCGATGGACGCTGGTATCCGGAGACCTCCGCCGAGCGACTGGCCGTATGCAATCCCGCGACCGGGGAACCGATCGCCGATATCCCGGTCTGCGGCGCCGAAGAGACGAGGGAGGCGATCGCCGTTGCCGAGCGGGCCTTTCCCTCTTGGCGGGCCCTGACCGCCGCCGAGCGCGCCAGACGGCTGCGCCGGTGGTTCGAGCTGATGCTGGATCATCGGGATGACCTGGCCCTTGTGATGACCGCGGAGCAGGGCAAGCCACTCGCCGAGGCGCGGGGTGAGATCGGCTACGCGGCGTCCTTCCTGGAGTGGTTCGCCGAGGAGGGCAAGCGGACCTATGGGGACCTGATCCCGTCCCCCGACCCGGACCGGCGTATCCTGGTCATCAAGCAGCCGATAGGGGTGTGTGCGGCCATCACCCCGTGGAACTTCCCGTCGGCCATGATCACGCGCAAGGCCGGAGCGGCCCTGGCGGCCGGCTGCACCCTGGTCGTGAAGCCCGCGGAGCAGACACCCCTGTCCGCCCTGGCCCTGGCGGAGCTCGCCGATCGGGCGGACATACCCGCCGGGGTCTTCAACGTGGTGTGCGGTGACCCGGTGGTGATCGGGGCCGAGCTCACGGGCAGTCCGGTGGTGCGCAAGCTCTCCTTCACCGGATCCACCGAGGTGGGTCGACTGCTGATGGCCCAGTGCGCCCCCACGCTCAAGCGGCTGTCCCTGGAGCTCGGCGGCAACGCCCCGTTCATCGTCTTCGATGACGCGGACCTGGAGGCGGCGGTGGCTGGTGCCCTGGCATCGAAGTACCGCAACTCCGGCCAGACCTGCGTGTGCGCCAACCGCTTCCTGGTTCAGGACGGGATCTACGAGGCGTTCGCCGCTGCACTGTCCCGGGCCGTTGGCGCCCTAAAAGTGGGCATCGGCACGGAGCCGGGAGTCAACCAGGGACCCTTGATCGACCAGGCCGCGCTCGCCAAGGTGGAGGCGCTGGTAGGGGATGCGGTGGGGAAGGGGGCCCGTCTGCTGAAGGGGGGGCGACGCCATGACCTTGGAGGAACCTTCTATGAGCCGACCGTCCTCGCCGATCTAACCCCGCTGACGCGACTCTCGCGGGAGGAGGTCTTTGGTCCCGTGGCCCCGTTGTTTCGTTTCGACGACGAGGCCCAGGCCATCGCGCTGGCCAATGACACCGAATATGGACTCGCCGCCTACCTGTACTCCCGCGACCTGGGACGTGTCTGGCGGGTCGGCGAGGCCTTGGAGTACGGCATCGTCGGCGTCAACACCGGCATCATATCGACCGAGGTTGCACCGTTCGGCGGCGTCAAAGGGTCCGGATTCGGTCGGGAGGGCTCCCGCTACGGGATCGAGGAGTACCTGGAGATCAAGTACCTCAGTCTCGGCGGGATCTCGGCCGGATAGGGAGACGCCGCTCGACTGCCTTCCTGGCATTCGATCCGGCCGCGCTTCGAGAGGCGTGACGCTCGCAGGGCCCCATTCTCAGCGGATCATTGCTGCCGGGAATGCCGGGCGATCCCTCGCCAGGACGGGAAGCGCCACACGTCAGCGCTTCCCTAACGGATTGATTTTCCAGAAAGCTTCGAGCGGCGGCGCGCCCTTGGGCGTGCTCTGAACGAAAGGGCGCGAGCCGAGGGACCTGCCGCTCGCTTGGCGGCGCCCGTGGCGGCCGTCGCGCGGCTTCGGCCTCCGGTTGTGACTTTCGAGTCAGTATCCTTTGAAAAGATGCGCCTCGGCGTCGCGCCCTGATCCCTGCTCCTGCACCGCGGGGAAGAGCGC
>JBAPYD010000058.1:0-8923 GCA_049284555.1 Chromatiaceae bacterium
GTGACGAGCTGCTTGCCGTCCTTGGACTTGCGCAGGTAGCTCAGCACCGACTGGGAGCTGTCGTGGCAGTCGATCCATTCGAAGCCCGAGCTCTCGAAATCGATCTCGTGCAGCGCCGGCAGCTCGCGGAACATGTGGTTGAGGTCGGCGACGATCTGCTTGATGCCCTGGTGCTGAGGGCGCTCCAGCAGGTGCCAGTCCGCGGGGGCGTCGAAGTTCCATTCGGTACCCTGGCCAAACTCGCAGCCCTGGAACAGCAGCTTCTTGCCCGGATAGGTGAACATGAAGGTGTAGAGCAGACGCAGCGACGCGAACTTCTGCCAGGCGTCACCGGGCATCTTGTCGAGCATGGACTTCTTGCCGTGCACGACCTCGTCATGGGAGAAGGGCAGCACGAAATTCTCGGTGAAGGCGTACAGCAGCCCGAAGGTCAGCATGTCGTGATGGAAATGCCGGTAGATCGGGTCCTTCTCCATGTAGGCCAGGGTGTCGTGCATCCAGCCCATGTTCCACTTCATGCTGAAGCCCAGCCCCCCCAGGTAGGTGGGGCGCGATACCGCCGGCCAGGCGGTGGACTCCTCGGCGATCATGAGGCTGCCCGGGTGCTGCTCATGGCTCACGGTGTTGAGCTGTCGGATGAAGTCCACCGCCTCCAGGTTCTCGTTGCCGCCGTACTTGTTGGGGATCCACTCCCCGGCCTTGCGGGAGTAGTCCAGGTAGAGCATGGAGGCCACCGCATCCACGCGCAGACCGTCGAGATGAAACTCGCCGAGCCAGTAGAGGGCGCTGGATAAGAGGAAGTTCTTCACCTCGTTGCGGCCGAAATTGAAGATCAGGGTGCCCCAGTCCTTGTGCTCCCCGAGTCGCGGGTCCGCGTGCTCGTACAGTGCGGTGCCGTCGAAGCTGGCCAGGGCGTAGGTGTCGCGCGGGAAGTGGGCGGGCACCCAGTCCAGGAGCACCCCGATCCCGTGGCGGTGCAGGTGATCGACGAAGAAGCGGAAGTCGTCCGGGGTCCCGAAGCGGCTGGTGGGGGCGAAATAGCCCGTGCACTGGTAGCCCCAGGAGGCGTCCAGGGGATGCTCCGTCATGGGCAGGAGCTCGACGTGCGTGAATCCGAGGTCCGTTACGTACTCGGTCAGACGCTTGGCAATCTCCCGGTAGTTGAGGAATCCGCCTTCCTCGTCCCGCTGCCAGGATCCCAGGTGAACCTCGTAGACCGAGAAGGGCCGACGCTGCCAATCCGACTCGGACCGCTGCTTCATCCACGCGTCGTCGGCCCAGCGGAAGCTGGAGGGCGCGGTGATGAGCCCGGCGGTTTCCGGGCGCTGCTGGAAGGCGTTGGCATAGGGGTCGATCTTGACGTGGCAGTTCCCCGCGTGGTCGCGGATCTCGTACTTGTAGAAGCCGCCGGCGCCCATGCCGGGAATGAACAGCTCCCAGACCCCGGAGCCACCACGCACGCGCATGGGGTGGGCGCGCCCATCCCAGGCATTGAAATCCCCCACGACGCTGACCCGCTCCGCGTTGGGGGCCCAGACGGCGAACTGGACCCCCGAGACCCCCTCCACGTCCTTCAGGTGCGAGCCCAGGAATCGATAGGCGTGCCAGTGACGGCCCTCGCCGAAGAGGTGCAGGTCGAAGTCCCCGAGCTGAGTTGGGAAGCAGTAGGGGTCGTGGGCGCTCCCTCGGTTGCCCCCCTTGCCCTCCCAGGCGATGCGATAGCGCTCCGGGACCCTGGATGCATCGCCCTCCCAGACAAAGAGATCCGTGCCCTCGATGCGGCTCAGCTCCGCGTCCGCCTCGACGATCCGGGCCCGCTCGGCCCAGGGCAGGAAGGCCCGCACCGTGACACGGGCACCGGCAGGGTGCCGCCCCAGGACCTCGAAGGGGTCATGGTGACGAGCCTCCACGATGCGCTGCAGGGGCTCTGGGAGCTTGGGGGCGGTGCGGGGCGGGATGGCCATGGGGTGTCATCAACCTCTGGGGCGAACCCCCGTTGCGGCCTGAACGGCACGGGGGAGGAATCCAAGGAGCTTCGTTCCGAGACGCGGCATCTCCCACATTGGCATAGGGCGGCGGGATGGGATGGGGCACGCGGGCGTTGCTTCCTGCCTGGCCGCGAGCGGCCCGGATCTCGCGGAGCCACGGTGGTCCCGCCCCAGGGCGACAGGGCGTCGCGGACATCCCAGATGGTACCATAGGGCGCTCGTTCCGATCCCCGACCCACCGCGACCTCCCGGAGGACCCATGGCCACATCGAGCCCCCGGTTCGTCAGCCGACTGACCCGCAACACCCTGGCCCTGATCCTGGCCGGTGGTCGCGGCTCGCGGCTGAAGCATCTCACCGCCTGGCGGTCGAAACCGGCAGTGCCCTTCGGCGGCAAGTTCCGGATCGTCGACTTTCCGCTCTCCAACTGCATCAACTCCGGCATCCGCCGCATCGGGGTCCTGACCCAATACAAGGCCCACTCCCTGATCCTCCACATCCAGAAGGGCTGGGGCTTCCTGCGCGGGGAGTTCGGCGAGTTCGTGGAGCTCTGGCCGGCCCAGCAGCGGGTCGACGAGACCGCCTGGTATGCCGGCACCGCCGATGCGGTCTTCCAGAACCTGGACATCATCCGCAACCACAACCCGGACTACGTCCTGATCCTGGCGGGGGACCACATCTACAAGATGGACTACGGGGCGATGATCGCCCACCACGTCGAGACGGGGGCCGACATGACGGTGGGCTGCCTCGAGGTGACCCCGGAGCGGGCCCAGGAGTTCGGGGTGATGTCGGTGGACGGCGACGGCCGGGTGGTGCGCTTCCAGGAGAAGCCCAAGAGCCCGGAGACGGTGCCGGGGCATCCGGACCGCTGCCTCGCCTCCATGGGCATCTATGTCTTCAACCGGGACTTCCTGTACGAGCAGCTCGTCAAGGACGCGGACACCCCGAGCTCAACTCACGACTTCGGCAAGGACATCATCCCCGCCGTGATCGGACGCTATCGGATCATGGCCCATAACTTCCGGGATCCCCGCAGCGGCGAGCAGGCCTATTGGCGCGACGTCGGCACGGTGGACGCCTTCTGGGAGGCCAATCTGGAGCTCATCGGGGTCACGCCCCCGCTGAACCTCTACGACAAGAACTGGCCCATCTGGACCTACCAGGAGCAGCTTCCGCCCGCCAAGTTCGTCTTCGACGACGACGATCGGCGCGGCATGGCGGTCGACTCCATGGTCTCGGGCGGCTGCGTCATCTCCGGGGCCAAGGTGCGTCACTCGCTGCTGTTCTCCAACGTGCGCGTCAACTCCTTCGCCCTGGTGGAGGACTCGGTGGTGCTGCCGGATGTGGACATCGGGCGCTACTGCCGCATCCGCCGGGCGGTGATCGACCGCTTCTGCGAGATCCAGGAAGGGACCGTCATCGGCTATGATCCTGAGGCGGATCGGGCGGCCGGCTATCTGGTGACGGAGGGCGGCGTCACCCTGGTCACGCCCAAGATGCTGAACCAGACCACCAACCAGGTGCGCTGAGAGGGGCCGCTTCTCGGCCGCGCGGGCCCCTCGGCGGATCAGCGTCCCGCGGCCCACGGGCCTTTCGGGATCACATGCGACCTGCCGACAGCCGATTCCATACTTCCGGGGCCGACCTCGACCCGACGAGCGGCCGATCAGAGCAAACGTCACAGATAGGCAAGCACCATGGCCACACCAACGGCCCCCTCGAATGCGGCGCCGGCGACCTGCCTCGATCGGCGACGCGCGGGCATCCTGCTGCACCTGACCTCCTTGCCTGGCGAAGGCGCCTGCGGGGACCTGGGGGCCGACGCCTACTACTTCGTGAATTTCCTCGTCGACTGCGGCTTCTCGGTCTGGCAGATGCTTCCCGTGGGGCCCACCCTCGTGGAGCGCTCCCCGTACCAGACGAGCTCCGTGCACGCGGGGAACCCCCGGCTGATCGCCCTGCAACCGCTGTTGGAGAAGGGATGGCTCGCGGAAGCCCCCGACTACGCCGTCGACGAGCCCGACACGGCCAAGGAGCGGGCGCTGCGACATGCCTGGGCCGGATTCCAGGCTCGTGCACGGGATACGGAGCGCCAGGCCCTCGCGGCCTTTGTGGCGGACAACGCCTACTGGCTCGAGGACTACGTGCTGTTCCGCGCCCTGCGCGAGGAGCAGGAGCGCCCCTGGTGGCTGTGGCCCGTCCAGCTACGGGACCGGGAGTCCAAGCCACTGCGGGAGGCGCGGGATCAGCTCTCCGGGGAGCTCGACTACCTGCGCTTCGAGCAACACCTGTTCTTCACCCAGTGGCAGGCGCTGCGCGACTATGCCAATGCCCGAGGCGTGAAGCTGTTCGGCGACCTGCCCATCTTCGTCGCCCACGACAGCGCCGAGGTCTGGGCGCGTCCCCAGGACTTCGACCTCGATGCCAACGGCCACGTGCGTCATGTGGCCGGGGTCCCCCCGGACTATTTCTCTGCCACCGGTCAGCGCTGGGGTAATCCCCTGTACGACTGGCGGCACATGGAGCGCAACGACTTTCAGTTCTGGATCGAGCGCATGCGCACCCAGATGCGGCTCTTCGATCTCGTACGGATCGACCACTTCCGGGGCTTCGAGTCTTACTGGCAGATCCCGGCCGAGGAGTCCACGGCGGTCACGGGCACCTGGGTCAAGGCCCCCGGGGATGCCCTGTTCGAGCGGCTCCACGAGGTCTTCGGCGCCCTGCCCCTGGTGGCGGAGGACCTCGGCATCCTCACCCCGGAGGTCGTGGCCCTGCGCAAGCGCCTGGGTCTGCCGGGAATGAAGGTCCTGCAGTTCGCCTTCTCCGGGGAGGCGGAGAACCCCTATGTCCCCTTCCGCCACGAGCAGGGCTCGGTGGTCTACACGGGCACCCACGACAACGACACCACCCTGGGCTGGTTCGAGTCCCTGGACGACGGGTCCAAGGGCTATGTCTACGAGCTCCTCGGCAACTCCTGGGAGGCCATGCCCTGGCCCCTGGTGCGGGCGGCGCTCGGGTCCCGCTCGCAGCTCGCCATCATCCCGATGCAGGACTGCCTGGCCCTGGGCACGGAGCACCGCATGAACGTGCCCGGGGTCGCCAACGGCAACTGGTCCTGGCGCTTCTCGTGGGACATGGTGCCGCCGGAGACCCCGGGGCGACTGCGGCGCATGAACGAGATCTATCAGCGGGTTCCGTCGCCGTAGGCGCGCTGCCCTCGGCGCGATCGGGGGGATCCGATGGCATCGAGCGTCCGGTGCGGGGAATTGGCGGAACCGCTACCCGGTGTTGCGCATCCCGGCGGCGATGGCGTTGATGCTGCGCAGCAGGGGGTCGAGCCAGTCCGCGCGGGCGGCCTCGTCGGTCTCGCCGCGATAGCGCTCCAGCACCTGCACCTGGATGTGGTTCAAGGGGTCCAGGTAGAGGTTGCGGCGCACCAACGAGTGGGCCAGCGCCGGCGTTTCCTCCATGAGTCCCCGCAGACCCGCCACCTGAAGGACCTGGGTCAGGGTCCGCTCATACTCCGCCTCGATCACCCCGAAGACGGCCTGGGCCCGCTCCTGGTCCTGGGCCAGACGGACATATTCCCGGGCGATGTGCATCTCCGCCTTGAATAGCGACATCTGGGTGTTGGAGAGCAGGGCGCGGAAGTAAGGCCACTCCTGGTACATACGCTGGAGCTTGGCGAGGCGCTCCAGGTCGTTTCCGCGCCAGCGCTCCAGGGCCTGGCCGATGCCGAACCAGGCGGGCAGGGTGTGGCGCGACTGGGCCCATCCGAAGACCCAGGGAATGGCGCGGATGGAGGACAGGGCCCGGTCACCCTTCTTGCGGTGGGAGGGCCGGGAGCCGATGTTGAGCAGCGCGATGGCGTCGAGGGGGGTGCACTCATAGAAGTAGTCCAGGAGTCCGTCGGTGTCCCGGACCAGTTTGTGATAGGCCTCCTCCCCGTAGCGGGCCAGATCGTCCATGACGCCCAGGTAGTCCTTGCGGTCTTCCCTCGGCGGCTCGATCAGGCAGCGGCTGGCCTTGATGAGCCCGCTGACCCCCATGATCAGCTCGTAGCGGGCGGTCTCCGGGTTGGCGTAGCGGTAGGACAGCACCTCCCCCTGCTCGGTGAACTTGATCTGACCGTGGACCGTGTCCGGGGGCTGGGCCAGGATCGCCTCGTGGGTGGGTCCGCCCCCGCGCCCCACGGTGCCGCCCCGGCCATGGAACAGTCGGCAGGCCACATGGCGATCGTCCGCCAGCGCGATGACCTTCTTCTGGGCCTCGTAGAGGTTCCAGCCCGATGCCAGGATGCCGCCGTCCTTGCAGGAGTCCGAGTACCCGAGCATCACCTCCTGCTGGTTGCCCGAGGCCTTGAGGAGGTCGCTGTAAGTGGGGTCATCGAACAGGGTGCTCATGACCAAGTCGATGTGGCTCAGGTCCTCGATGGTCTCGAACAGGGGCGAGACCTGGATATCGCAGAACCACCCGGAGCGGTCCTTGCCCGCGAGCCCGGCGAGCCGGGCCAGCAGCATCACCTCCATCACGTGGCTGGCCTCATGGGTCATGGAGATGACGTACTGGCCGAAGCACCCCGCGCCGATCTCCGCGCGCAGACGGGCCATGACCTCGAAGACCTCCAGGGTCTCCCGGGTCTCCGGGGTCAGGGTGGCCTTGTCGATCACGAAGGGGTGCGGGTGGGCGATGGCCTCGGCGAGGGCGGCGAGCCGCTCGGCCTCATCGAAGGCCGCGTAATAGGGGGCCCCGGGCTGGCGGGCGAAGAGCTCGGTGACCGCCTGGGTATGGCGGGTGGACTCCTGGCGGATGTCCAGGTGCACGAGGTGAAAGCCGAAGCCCTCGGCCAAGCGGATCAGGTCCTGGAGTGAGCCACTGGCGGAGTTGGCGTCCCCGTGGTGGATCAGGGAGTCGCGGATCAGATAGAGGTCGGCGAGGAAGTCCCGATCGCTGGTGTAGCCCTCCAGCAGATCCTCCTGATGGCCCCCGGCGATGCGCGCGCGCACCCGGGCGAGGTTGGCCTCCAGGCGGTGGGCCATGATGGCGAGCTTGCGCCGGTAAGGCTCGTCGACATAGCGGCGCAGGCTCTCGCCCATGGTGCCGAGCCAGTAGTCCTCGTCGCTCTCCAGGCTGTCCATGAAGGCGGGGGAAGGCTCGCACAGGGCCAGGGAGTAGCTCAGCATCCGCGCAAGATCTTCGATCCGGCCCAGATACTCCTGCAGCACCAGCTCGTGGTGCATGCGCACCGCCAGCTCCGTGGTCTCCGGCTTGACGAAGGGATTGCCGTCCCGGTCCCCGCCGATCCAGGAGCCGAAACGGATGAAGCTCGGGACCCGGATGCCGCTTTTTGGGCCGTAGACGCGCCGAACCGCCCGCTCCAGGTACCGGTAGACCTCGGGGACCGCGTCGAACAGGGACTCCCGGAAGAAGTACAGCCCCTGGCTGACCTCGTCGCTCACCTGGGGCTTGTGCAGACGCACGTCGTCCGTCTTCCAGAGGATCTGGATCTGGGTGACGATGGCCTGGAGCCGCTCCTCCAGCTCCTCCTCGTTGAGCTTGCGCCGGTGCAGGTCCTGCCCCACCAGGAAGATCCGGCGAAAGGTCTCGAGAATGGTGCGCCGCTTGGCCTCGGTGGGGTGGGCGGTGAAGACGGGCAAGTAGACCAGGTGCTCCAGCAGGCTCTGGAAGTTCTCGGGCGAGACGCCGTCCGCGTGGAACTGCCGGACCGTGTCGTCGAAGGAGCCCACCCAGAGCCGCTCACCGGAGCTGATGCGGTCCATGCGGTCGAGATAGGCGTTGAGCTCCTCGGCCGTGTTCACCAGGCCGAAGTAGATGGTGAAGGCACGGATGACCTCGGAGAGGGTCTGGGGATCCAGCCCCTCGATGCGCCTCATGAGCTTGTCGCGCAGGTCTGGATCGTCCCGCTCCCGCAGCTGGCGGAAGCCCTCGCGCAGCCGCTCCACGATCACCAGCACACGCTTGCGGCTGTGCTCGCGCAGGACCTCCCCGAGTAGGGTGATGAAGAGCTCGACGTCGCGCTCCAGCGCCTGGTCCTGGGGAAGGGTCTTCATGGGGTACGGCTCGCGGCGGGGGGTGATCGGCGTGAAGCGGCAGATACTACCCCGGCCCGACCCCCACGGCCAAAGGGGACGGGCCGACGCGCCCTTTGGCGCGCCGCCGTCGACTCAGTAAAAACACGGGGATCGTCAGCGCGTCCGGGGCACAGGCACTAACCGAGGCCAACGTTGCGGGGTTGGCGCCCCTGGCGTCGCCTCAGGCGGCATCCCGCCGATTCGCGGGGAGGCCGTCCGTCGGGCGCGACAGGATGCGGTAGACCTCCGCCAGGGCGTCCTCGCCCCCCACGTTGCCCGGAAAGATCACCACCGGCAGGTCCGGGAACCGGGGATGATCGGCCGGGCAGCGCACCACCGAGCAGCCCGCGCGGACCTGGCCCAGCACCCGGGCGGTGCGCAGCGCGAGCCCCTTGCTCAGGGTGTCGTTGGAGGTGATGCCCCCCTTGCTGATCAGGAACCCGATTCCCTCCGGCAGGTTCTGGACGATCCGCACCAGAAAGGCCGACACCCGCTCCCCGAAGGCCAGCCGCTCCGCCTTGCTCGGGAATTGGCGTTCCTCGCGACTGGTGTAGAGGACCGCGCCGCGATGGTCCCGCTGCGCGCCGTCCACCGCCTCCAGGATCCCCGAAAGCAGCCCGTCCTCGTCCGCCAACAGGTGATCCAGGTCGATCAGCACCGGGAGCACGTCGCATTCACGGACGAGGTGGTCGAGCTGACGCGAGGAGGTGGGCACGTGGGAGCCCATCAGCACCACGCCGGCACGCCCGCCACGCACGAAGCGGGACATCTCCGCGGGTGCGACCGGCTGCGGCGGGAGGGCGGCGAGGGCGGTGAGCAGGCTCGCCGCGCTGCGGAACAG
>JBAPYD010000059.1:0-3529 GCA_049284555.1 Chromatiaceae bacterium
TGGAATTCGGTACCCTGGCGATGAACTGCCGGGCCTTTGACCCGCCGATTGGAGCAATGGGGCTCGTCGGAAGGGCGCGGGAAGTCGCCCACTTCATGAAGGAAAATGGGCTGATTCCCGCGGATCCCAGCCTGGACCGACTGGTGGAGCCCGGCCCCGCGACCGACCTTGGATGCCAGCCCCTGCCGGAGACTCGATGAAGGGCAACCTGCTCTATCGCCTCCCCTTGAGCGTCTCCCTGTCGCTCCTGCTCCTCCTTTTCGGGGTGCTCTTCATGTGCTGCTACGTCACCGTGCTCTGGCGCGCCCAGCAGGAGGCGATCGTGCGGGATGCGACGCGGTCGCTCAGCGGGGAGGTCACACGCCTGCAGCGCTACCTGCAGGAGCAGCTGGACGGGGACAATCTGAGGCGCGTGCAGGACGAGCTCGCCTCCTTGGGAACGGATCTCCGCGTCCGCCTGGCGCTGCTGTCCGCTCCCGAGGGCCAGAGCCTCGCCGCCCTTCGACGGAGCGACGCCCATCGTCCCGTGGACACCCTGCTTCGCGCGGCCAACATCGATCCTCTGGACCCGGAGCTGGCCACGACCCTTTCCGATGTGCGCACTCGCCGCGGGGCAAGGGTCCTGCAAATACCCGGGGCCCATCTACTGCTCGCGGCCGCGCCGGTCGATCTCCCCGACGACCGGGCTCGGCTCGGTCAGCGGGAGCCTGGTCTGATCCTGCTCGGGTGGGATCTCCAGGGACTCTATCGCGTGGCCCTGTCCAACACCTTGCTGATCACCCAGCGCTTTCTGCCACTCCTTGCAGCAGCCGCGATCGGGGCCTGGGCCATACTGCAGCTGGTCCTGGGCCGACGGCTGAGACGCCTGGCCACCACGGCGACGCGGATCAGTGAAGGGGATATCGGCGAGCGCAGTCCCGTGGATGGTGCCGACGAGATCGGTCGCCTCGCCCAAGCCTTCAACCACATGACCGATGTCCTCGCGGCGCAACAGGCGCGGCTCGCCGAGGGTGAGCGGCGGCTATCGCTTGCCCAGAGTTTCGCCCAGGTAGGCACCTGGGAGTGGGACATCGCGACGGGAGAGCTCACCTGGACGGAGGATGTTTACAGGCTGTTCGGCCTGGATCCGGGGACGCCGGTGTCCTTCGAAGGGTATCTGCAGCTGCTCCACGCGGAGGACCGCGACCTGGTTCAGGCGGCCCTGAAGCGGACGCTCGACGAGGGGACGGACTATGAGGTCGAGGTGCGCACCGCCCGGGGAGACCGCTGGCTGCTCGGCCGCGGGGATGTGGTGCGAGACGAGAATGGCCGACCAGTGCGCATGTACGGCGTCGTCCAGGACATCACCGAGCGCAAGCGGGCGCAGGCTGCCCTATTCAACGAGAAGGAGCGCCTGCTCGTAACCCTGGCGTCTATCGCCGACGGCGTGATCACCACCGACACCTCGGGGCGGGTCACCTTCCTGAACCCGATCGCCGAGGATCTGACTGGTTGTTCGGTCGGGCAAGCCAAGGGACGGCCCGTTGACGAGGTCCTCCATGTCGTCAACGAGGCGAATCGCCGACCCAGCTCCGATCTACTGACCCACTGTCCACACGATGGCCAGGTCAGGCGCCTCGCCAACCCGAGACTGCTCATTCGCCCGGACGGCCGCGAGTTCGCCATCGAGCATTCTACCGCGCCGATCCGCGACCGTGAGGACGAGACCATCGGTCACGTGCTGGTCTTTCGCGACGTCACGTGTGCCCGCGAGATGGCCAATCGCCTCTCGTGGCAGGCAAGCCATGACGGACTCACGGGCCTCTACAATCGGGCCGCCTTCGAGGAGCGACTCCAAGAGCTCATACACAGCTCCCCGAACCCGAATCGACCCGAGGTCCATACCCTGCTCTATATCGATCTCGACCAGTTCAAGGTGGTCAACGACGTGGCGGGTCACATCGCCGGCGACGAGGTCCTGAAGCAGGTCGGCGGTCTCATGCAGCAGCAGGTACGCGACTCCGATATGTTGGCACGCCTCGGCGGCGACGAGTTCGGGGTCATTCTCAAGGGCTGCGACCTGGTACACGCCAGGAGGGTCTGCGACGGCATCCATCGCGCCTTCGAGGAATTCAAGCTCCTTTGGGGGGAACGGCAATTTCGTTTCGGCGCAAGCATCGGGGCAATGGAGTTCTCCCCGGGTGATGCCTCGCTCATCGATCTACTGCGCGCCGCCGACCTCGCCTGCTACACGGCGAAGAACGCCGGGCGACGGCGTACCCACATCTACCGGATCGACGACGTGCACACTCAGCGCCATCGCTCCGAGATGGACTGGGCGACCCGCCTGAGCGACGCGGTGGGCAACGACCGCCTCGTGCTCCACGGGCAGCTCGTGCGGCCGCTGCGTGAATCGGGAGAAAGCGGGGGACTCGGTTTCGAGGTACTGGTGCGGATGCTTGAGCCAGACGGCACCCTGATCCCACCAAGGGTCTTCCTGCCCGCCGCCGAGCGTTACGACCTGATGACCCTGATCGACCGTTGGATCCTCAGGCGTACCTTCCAGTTGGTCGCCGCGTGCTTCCAAGACTCGGGCTACCGGATCGGACGATGCGCCCTGAATCTATCGGGCGCCAGCCTGGGCGACGAGGCGCTGCTCCCCTACGTCAAAGAGCAGCTAGCCCTGCACCGACTCCCGCCCGACGTCTTCTGCTTCGAGATCACCGAGACCGCCGCCATCTCCAACTTCTCGGCGGCCCTCAACCTGATCCGCGAGCTACGTGCGATGGGCTGCCGCTTCGCCCTCGACGACTTCGGCAGCGGCCTCTCGTCGTTCTCTTACTTGAAGAACCTGCCGGTCGATTATCTAAAGATCGACGGCAGCTTCATTCGCGATCTCCGGGACGATCCATTCAACCGGACCCTGGTGAGCAACATCAACGAGATCGGCCACCTGCTCGGAAAACAGACCGTCGCCGAATGCGCGGAGGATGCCGAGACCATTGCCATCCTCGCGGACCTCGGCGTGGACTATGCCCAGGGATTCGGCGTCGCCCGGCCCCAACCCCTCGAGGAGATCCTGGCCCTGGCCGGATCGGAGGACCGGATCTCGGCCATCGACCCTTCCCAGACGGACTTCGCCGAGGCTCGGGGCAGCCGCGCTACAGGCTCCTGAGAAAGAGGACGATCTTCCATCGCTCGCTCTCACTGAGTGCCTCCCCGAAGGCGGGCATGGCCGTTCCCAGCGCCGTTCCTCCCTCGGTGATCGCCCACATCAGATACCCATCGCTCGCGATCGGGCGCTGCACCACCCAGCGCAGATTGGCGGGCGGCGGCTGGAGCGACCCCGCCGCCGGACCGTCTCCCTGGGCCAAGTCCCCGTGACAGGCCGCGCAGTGGGTCAGATAGAGGGACTCACCCGCCGCGATCCGCTTCGCGGTGGGGGCCAGCGGGTTTCGCATCCCCCGATAGCGCTCCGGCATCCCACCCATCCGCGCGTGGCGGTGTCGCAGCATGCCCATCCCCCGGCCCATCCCGGGCGGCCCCATGC
>JBAPYD010000060.1:0-6289 GCA_049284555.1 Chromatiaceae bacterium
GAACCCGACGCCGCATGCGTCGTGCTCTTGGGCCGGGTCGTACAGGCCCTGCGCGGGCGGAAGGGCACGAAGGCTCATCGCTGACCTCGTCTGAAGCTCGGCCCTGGGGCCGAGACGGAATTGTTCGAGATTGTGTCGCGGGCGAATCCGATCATCACCCGAGAGCGCTCAGGGGTATCAGGCCGTGACCGCCAACAGCCACGCCGAACCCCAGAAGTGCGGCCAGAGGCCGATCAGGCCCCGGAATCACGGGCCGGGCATGTGCTCGCGACTCGCTGGGTCGGCAATCATAGCCCTCAAGCATGGGTCATGCCACGGCCTTGCCGCAGTTGGGGGATGTGCCCGAGGTCGCAGACAGGCACATGCGCCAATCCGCAACTGGACCAGATTGGGGCGCGACGCACCGAATCGGGGCGCGTTCGCGGCCATTCAGCCGAGCTCCGCCCCCTCCGCGCCCAGAGTGGCCCGTAGCAGGGCGGGATCGAAGTCATCCGCGACTCGGGCCTCTCCGATCCCCCGCAGGAGAACGAGTCGCAAACGCCCGTCGAGCACCTTCTTGTCGACCGCCATGAGCTCGACGAAGCGGTCGGCAGAAAGCGCGGGCGGCGGATCGACCGGCAGACCCGCGGCGGCGATCACCCGCCGGATTCGGGCCAGATCGTCCGCCCGGATCCATCCGAGCCGGGCCGAGAGATCCGCCGCCATGCACATCCCCACGCCCACCGCCTCGCCATGGAGCCAGCTGCCATAGCCCATGCCGGTCTCGATGGCATGGCCGAAGGTGTGACCGAGGTTCAGCAACGCCCGCTGCCCGGACTCCCGCTCGTCCGCCGCCACCACCCGGGCCTTGTTCTCGCACGAACGGCGGATCGCCTCCGCCAGGGCATCCGGATCCCGGTTCCGCAACAACGCAAGATGGGACTCGATCCAGTCGAAGAAATCGGGATCGCCGATCAACCCATACTTGATCACCTCCGCCAAGCCAGCGGAGAGCTCGCGGTCGGGCAGGGTATCGAGGGTCAGCGTGTCAGCGATCACCGCCCTGGGCTGGTGGAAGGCCCCGATCATGTTCTTGCCCAGGGGGTGGTTGATCCCCGTCTTGCCGCCCACCGAGGAGTCCACCTGGGCGAGCAGGGTGGTGGGGAGCTGGATGAAGTCCACCCCCCGCTGATAGCAGGCGGCGGCGAAGCCCGCCATGTCCCCGATCACGCCGCCACCCAGGGCAATCAGGGTGCAGTCGCGCCCGAAGCGACCCACGAGCAGCCCATCGTAGACCCGATTCAGGACCTCCTGGGTCTTGTAGACCTCGCCGTCCGGCAGGATCACGACACCGAGCCTGAGCCCCTGCAGGGCCACCCTGACCTGCTCCAGATACAGCGGCGCCACGGTCTCGTTGGTGACGATCATCGCCTGGTGGCCCCGAACATGGGGGCGGTACAGGTCCGGGTTGACCAGCAGCCCGGTGCCGATGTAGATGGGGTAGCTGCGCTCGCCGAGCGCGACAGTCAGCGTCTGGATCATCGCCAGAAAGACCTGCGGGTGCTTGAGGGTTTTCGGGGACCCTAGGGGAGTCGGGGAATCCCGGGGGACTAGACCGACTCGGACTCGAGACGCCGGCGGATCTCCTTGACCACCGAGGCCGTGCCCCGCTTCTCCGTGGAGACCACCACATCCGCGACTTGGCGGTAAATGGGATCCCGCTCCTGCATGAGCTCCCGCAAGCGGGCCAGGGGATCCTCGTTCTGGATCAGGGGGCGGTTGCGATCCCGGGAGGTTCGGGCGTATTGCTGCTCGGGGCTGCAATGGAGATAGATCACCACCCCCCGGGAGGTCAGGTTCTGGCGGTTCTCGGCGCTCAAGACGGCCCCGCCACCCGTGGCAAGCACGATGCGATCCTCGGCTACCAGGTCCTCGATGACCTGTCGCTCGCGGTTGCGGAAGCCTTCCTCCCCCTCGAACTCGAAGATGGTGGGGATGTCCACCCCGGTTCGCCGCTGGATCTCCAAGTCACTGTCCCTAAAGCTATAAGACAGAGACGCGGCAAGTTGACGCCCCACGGTGCTCTTGCCGGCTCCCATGGGGCCGATGAGAAAGATGTTTTGCGCACGGATCATGCCCGCAAGGTATGCCAGATTTCGGCCGCCTGGGCAAGATTGCAGTCGGCGGGGATGTGTGCGGACCCAGACAACGGCGGAACCCTGGCGCCGCAGGAGGCGCCCCTTCCTGCCGGAGCCGAAGCCAGGGATCCGCAAGGGGGCAACTGGCGCGCGAGGTCCTAGGGAGATCCTGGTCGAGCGCCGTCCTGGCATTCGATCAGCGCGGACTTCCAGAGGCGCAACTCTCGAACTACCCCATTTCCCATCGCTTAGGGCGCTCGACCATGCCAGGCCGTCCATAGCCCAGACGGGAAACGCGACAAGTCGGCGTTCCCTAGTTGCTCGCGATATCCCCTTTGAGAATCTTGGGGGTAACGAAGATCAGGAGCTCGGAGTTGTTGTCCTGACGCTGCTCGAGCTTGAACAGCCGACCCAGCACCGGAATGTCACCCAACCAGGGGACCTGCTCCCGCTGATACGTCTTTTCCCGCTCGTAGACACCGCCGAGGACCACCGTCTCCCCGTTGTCCACCAGGACGGAGGTCTCGACCGATCGGGTATCCACCGGCGGCTGGCCGAGGACCGTCCGGGTGAAGTCGGGAGCGTCCTTATTGACCTTCAGATCCATGATGATGCGGTCATCGGGAGTGATCTGCGGAGTCACGTCGAGCTGCAGCACGGCCTCCTTGAATTGGACATTGGTCCCTTGGTTGGCCGACACGGACTGGTAGGGAATCTCTTGGCCGACCTTGATCGTCGCCTGATGGGCGTCAGAGGTGATGACCCGCGGGCTGGAGACGATCTCGCCTCTACCTTCCCGCTGCATCGCCGAGAGCTCGAGCTGCAACAGGTAGGAACCCACCTTACCGATTAAAAAGTTAACAGCGCCGGAGGGAGTCGGCACCGGCAGGTTGACCATGAGGGCATCGTTGCCCGAGCCGGCCGGGTTCTCGATGGCGGAATTGAACGGGGCCCCTGTCTCCACACTGCGCCCAAATCCCCCCCGTTGGTAATTGAAGGTGGACAGGTTGCCCGGCAACCCCCCCGCCGTCAGCAACTGGGTGTCGCCGCTCGTCCAGTTGACCACCTCTCCGGTTTGTGGGTCGCGAATGGGCTTGGGTCCAGATCCCGTGGATCCTGAAATCCCGAAACGGACACCCAAGTCTCGAGCGAAATCGTTGTTTGCGATGACGATGCGCGACTCGATCATGACCTGGCGTACCGGGATGTCGAGGCGATCAACGATCTTGCGGATATCGTCGAGCTTGGCGGTGGTGTCCTGTACGATGAGGGTATTGGTGCGGCTGTCCACCGTGACATTGCCCCGCTCCGAGAGCATGTTGGTGTCCTTGGACTTGATCATGCTCGCCAGCTCTCCGGCCTTCGCGTAGTTCACCTGGATGAACTCCGAGCGCAAGGGAGACAGATCCTCGATCTGCTGCTGGGACTCCAGCTCGAGCTTCTCTTGGGCCGCAATCTCCTGGGTGGGTGCCACCATGATGACGTTGCCGGTCTGGCGCATGGACAGGCCCTTCGTCTTCAGGATGATGTCCAAGGCCTGATCCCAGGGGACGTTCTTGAGCCGCAGGGTGATGTTGCCACTCACCGTGTCACTCGCTACCAGATTCAGGCCGGTGAAGTCGGCCAGCAACTGGAGCACCGCCCGAACCTCGATGTCCTGGAAGTTGAGAGACAGCCGATCCCCTGAGTAGACCACCTTCTGGCGCTGAGCGGCCTCCTTCTCGCTGGGGGTCAGGGAGCGAAACTCCAGGGTGAAGAGATCATCGGTCTGATAGGCGAGGTGCTCGAAATCACCCCCGGTCTGGATCTCGACCTCGACATTGCGGCCCCTGGGCCTGGACTCCACCGTGCTCACCGGAGTGGCGAAGTCAGTGACGTCTAGCCTGCGAAAAAGCCGCTGGGGAAGCGAGGTGTCATAGAGGTCTACGAGAACCCGGCTCCCCTGCTCGCGCACGGCCACACGGGTCTCAGCACTGGGCAGCTTGATCACCACCCGTCCTTCCCCGGTGGCGCCCCGCCGGAAATCGATGTCCCGCACCGCTGGCCCCGAGTCGCTGCGCGCATAGGTTCGGGGCCGAGCCGCAACCGGGCTCGGCGCGGCCCGGGCGGAGGAACCCGAACCCGACGCGGACGTCACAGCTTGCCGCGAATCGGGTGCCGGCGACGGCACATCCCCACCGTCTGTGTTGAGTCGGATCGTGACTCGATTACCGCTGCTCGTGACTTCGTATGGCACCGAGTCCGTCAGGTTGAGTACGACTCTCGTTCGATCGCTTGCCTCCACCGCCACCAAACTGTGCAAGGGACCGACCCCAATCGGGACGGCCTTGCGGTCCAGCTTGCTGGCGACTCCAGGGAAATCGAGCGCGATGCGAGCCGGCGACTCGGTGGAGAAGGTCTCCGGGGGGGGGACCGGCTCGGACAGGGTAAGCTGAACCTCCGCCCGGCTGCCGGGGAGGGCCGCGAACTGAACGTCCTGCAAATCGGCGGCGCCGCACTGAATCGGCGCGGCCAAGCCCAAGAGGAGAACCGAGCGCCAACACCACCCGCGAAGAAGAGGAAAGGCCCCGGCCGCCGGGATGGCAAACTGGCCACTGATGGACGGGACTGGGGCAAGTGGGCTCTTCATGGCGTCAAGCCTATCGAGATTACTGGGTCAAGGACACCGTCGCTTGGCGCTCTCGCCAATCGCCGGGCGCCTCCGAGACGACCTCTGTCAGCAGGATCGCGTCTTCCCTGATGCTGGTAATCTGGCCATTGTTCTGCCCCAGGTAGTTTCCGACACGGACCCGGTGCAGCGTGCCGTCTTGGGTTCGGATCAATCCCCACCTGGTCCCCCCCTGCTCGAGGGTGCCGACCATCCGAAGGGCGTCCAAGGAATAGCCCTCCAGTTCCTCCTTGCGGCGCAGCGGGTCAGGCGCCAGACTGTCGCCAGCGGAAATTTCAATAACAGGATTGGTCTTGATGTCCGCCACGAAGGGATCTCGGCGATCGCGGGGCTCATAGACGAACGTGCTTATCTGTGGAATCTCAGGGAGGGGCTCCAGCGGCTGCGAGGGCCGGGCCCTGACCTGTCGAACGTAGTCTTCCAGCTCGCCCAGATTGGGGTTTCCGCACCCTGCAAATCCCGCCGTTGCAGCCAGGGCTGCCGCGAGGAGCAGGGATCGGGGCCAGGAACCGTCAACGGCCATCATTTCTCTGCCGCCTCGTCCAGATACCGGTAGGTCCTGACCGTGGCCTGAAGAGCCAGCTTCGCGCCTTCAGCACCCGAGTCACCCCCCGCATTCCCGATCTTCACATCATGAATGGTGACGATCCGGGGCAGGGCCGCCAGCCCGCTGATAAAGCGGCCGAAGTCGTGGTAGTTTCCCGTGACCCGCACGTCGATCGGGAGCTCGGCATAAAACTCCTTTGACTGCTCGCTTTGGGGCTGGAAGAGCTGGAACTCCAATCCGGCCGCCAGTCCAGTCTGGGATACGTCCACCAGCAGCGCCGCCACCTCGGTCCGATCAGGAAGCTGACGCAACATGGCGCCAAAGGATTCCTGCATCTCCTCGATCTGCTGCCGGTACAGCTCCAGGTTGGCCGCCTTGCGTTGCTTGGTCTCGAAACTGCGTCGCAGATCGACCTCGGCAGTACGCTCTTGATCGAGGCGAAGGAGCTGGGACTGGGTGTCCAGGTAGTAAACGCCGGCAGTAAGGCCGATGCAGCCGAGCAGGATCACGATCGCCTTGATCGCGACCGGCCACTCGCCAACATTATTCAGGTCAAGCTCGTTTAGTTTGTTGAGATCCATCGCCGGCACTCGAGGGCTTCTGGGTCGCTCAGCTCGCCTTGGGAGGCTGGTCGGTGACGCCCTGGGCTCTGGGTCGGTCTCCGGCCGCGTCTCCGTCCTCTGGGCTTGCACCGATCTGATCGAAGGAGAGACGGAAATGGCTCAAACCGGTGCCGGTCTTGTCCTTGTTTTCGATGAGCAGGAGCCTCGGGCCGCCAATCCACGCCGACCCCTCCACGTTACGCATGAAGGCGGAGACCCGGGCATTGGATTGGGCACGCCCCTCCACGACGACGTTGCGTCCGCTCTGCTCGACCTTCGTGAGATAGACGCCCTCGGGGGTGGAAGTCACCAGCTCGTCGAAGAGGCGTACCACCTCGGGGCGGCTCTGCTGGAG
>JBAPYD010000061.1:0-8609 GCA_049284555.1 Chromatiaceae bacterium
CGAAGCTCACCGGCGCGCGGGGCGCCAAACCCCGGTCCGCGCCCCCCGATCGATGGCCCGCCATAGCTCACCACCGCGGGCAACCCTGAGGCAGTCGGGCTCGCGGGCGGATGCGCGAGGCGCCCCCCTGCCGGCACTATCGGCTCGGAGATGGTCGCAGGAAGCTGGGGATGATCCTGACCCAGGAGGGACAGGACCGCGTCGACGTCCCGCGTCCCCGGCGTCTCGGCCTCCGCGAGACGACCGTTCAGCAGCAGATGGCCAAGCACCAGGGTGACGAGCCGGGGGACACCCCCCGTACGCGCGTGGATGAGATCCAGTGCCTCGGGGCCGATGGCCGGGCATCCGGTCCATCCCGCAATCCCCAGGGCATGGTCGGCGTAACCACGCATCTCCTCCGGGGCTAAGGGCCCAAGCCGGTGAGTCGCCAGGATTCGCCGCCGGATCTCCGCATGCTCCGGTCGATCCAGTAGCCCCAGAAGGCCATCGCGACCAGACAGGAGGATCCGCACGTTGACCGCTGGAGACCCCGTGAACTCGCCCACGAGACGGCGGAGCTCGTGCAGAACCGCCGGGGCCAGGTCTTGGGCCTCGTCGATGATCAGCATCGCGGGCCTGTCACTCTGGCACAAATCCGACGGCCCCCGCACCGACCCCGATGCAGGCGCCGTTCCGGGGGAGCGCCGCGTCCTGAGCTCCAGGGCGAAGCCAACGAGCCGCAGCAGGTCCTCGGTGTCCATCCGAGAGCTCGCCACCCGCTCGACACAGTACCCGTCCCGCTCCAGGCAGGACGCGAGATCGGCGATCAGGATCGTCTTTCCGGTACCCGCGGCACCGATGAGCACGAGCACACCCGGCCCCGTCCCGGCCGCCTCCAGCAGCCCCTGCAAGGCGGAGGCGTAGACCCCGTGGGCAAAGCCTCGGGGTGGATCCCGTGTCTGGCCGAGAAGGTTCGGGTCAAGTCCGTCGTCGTTCATGGACAACTCCCAACCCCGCGTGCCCAGTGCGGGGAGTTTGGGGGAGTAGGCTGTAACAGTCTAAGGCTAAACAAGTCCGCATGAAAATTAAGGTCGCCCCGAGGAGGCGATGAGTCATCGCGCTTCCGGCACGGGCCAGGGATGGCACGCCATGCTCAGGGGCCTCGCGCCGTTGAACAGCGTGGGTGCCGCGAGGCGCGGGCTTGGGGCGCGCGCCGATCAAGTGCCAGGACGGAATAGGGTCAGCATCGCCGCGGCCGGATGGAGCCGCGCAGGAGAGGGTGCGTTGGCGATGCCCCCGGCGACGACGGCAAGCCGCTATTGGGCGGGCTGCTGGTCACCTTGCTGCCGCATCTGGCGCAGGCGCTCGCGCATCGCGCCGAAGAAGGCTTCAACCTCGTCGGACGTCGCGAACCCGTCGCCGTCCCCGTCCATGTGCTTGAATCCCTCCACGGTCGGCTGCTTGAACTCGTCAATGTCCGCCTTGCCATCACCGTTCTTGTCCAGTTCCTTGATAACGGCCTCGGAGAGATCGGGCAGGCCACGCTCTTTCAGCTTCTGCTGCGCCTCCGGCGGCACCCGCGCGGCGAAGGACTGCCGAACCTCCTCCACCGAGACGAATCCGTCCGCGTTGGTGTCCGTCTCCTTGAAGCGTGCCTCCTGGGGGGCGACCACCTCCGCCAGACTCACCTTTCCGTCACCGTCGGCATCGTGTTGCCCGAGGAAGTTCTCGAAGGGGTCACCGGCCGGGGACTGCGCTTGCTCCGTGGGCTCCTGAGCCGCGGCGACCGCCGCGAAGGAGGCGCCGAGCAGGCCGACAATGACAAGACGAAGGGTGCTGTGCATGGGATGACTCCAGTGGTGCATTCGAATCGATTCAACGGGAAGACCTTCCTGGGAAGGGACGGGATCTCCCTGGCCTCTCGATGGGGTCAGACGCTGCGTGAGACGAGTCCGCTCCGTGCCGCAGGAGGACCGGGCGCGGGGAAGCATGAGATTAGGCGTAGCCGTCTCCGGTTGCAATCGCAAAGGCATCAAGGGACAGGCCCAAAGGAGATGCCCCTCCATCCACCCGACGCCAAATCCGACTGAGCCTCGGAGCCGCGCCGACGGCTGCCTGGATCGCTCCCTCCCGATTCGGGAGCGGGACCCGCCGTGACCGCAAGCACACAGGCGTGCCCGAGCTTCGCGAGAGCGGAGCGCCTCGACTGGCCAAAGCCGGCGGTCCGGCGCCTTGACCGTTCGGCGTGCCCGCTCGACAACCACACATCTACCCATCGGGGGGCCTGGGAGTAGCATGTCCTGACCGACCGGGCGCGCGGGGCGTCGGCTGGTCGGCCATGCTGGAGGCTCCCATGGGACTGAATGCGGGTTTGGTGCGCCGGCTGGGACTCGTGATTGGGCCGCTCCTGGCCCTCGCGACCTGGCTCTGGACAGCCACGGGGGCGGATCCGCTCGCCCCCGCGGGGCGCGCCACTGCCGCGGTCGCGGTGCTGATGGCCTGCTGGTGGCTGACCCAGGCCGTGCCGCTGGCCGCTACCGCGCTCCTGCCAGTCCTGCTCTTCCCGCTGCTCGGCGCCGGAACCGTGGCCGAGGCCACCGCCCCGTACAGTCGACCATTGATCTTCCTCTTTCTCGGTGGCTTCCTCCTGGGCCTGGCCATTCAACGTTCCGGCCTGCACCGGCGCATCGCGCTCCAGGTCCTGGTCCGCGTGGGCACCCGCCCCTCCCGATTGGTGGCTGGATTCATGCTCGTGACCGCGGGGCTCAGCATGTGGATCTCCAATACGGCGACGGTGATCACCCTGCTGCCCATCGCGGTCAGCGTCCTGGAGGCACTGGGAGGACGCCTCCGGTCCGCGCCCGACACGCTGGGCGGCGAGGCCACGCCCCTCTCCCCCGCACTCTTGCTCGGGGTGGCCTATGCCGCCTCCATTGGCGGTATGGCCACCTTGATCGGTACCCCGCCCAACCTGATCCTGGCCGCCTTCCTCAATGACCGCTATGGGATCGATCTCTCCATGCAGGCCTGGCTGCCCATCGGCCTACCCCTGGTGGCACTACTCCTGCCGGTCGCCTGGCTCTACCTCACCCGTATCGCGTTTCCGCTGGGGCGCCTCAAGGTTCAGGCGGGGGAAGACCTGCTGCGTGGGGAGCTGCAGGCGCTCGGTCCCATGGGGTGGCACGAGTGGATCGTGCTCCTGGTGTTCGTCCTGACCGGCCTGGGGTGGGTCCTGCGTCCCCAGATCGCAAGCTGGAGCGGCCTGCCCATCGACGATGCGGTCATCGCCATGGCGGGCGCCCTGGTCCTCTTCGTCATCCCGGTGGGAAAGGGTCGCTTCGCGATGGACTGGGAGGGCACGCAGGGACTCCCCTGGGGCATCCTCATCCTGTTCGGCGGGGGCCTCAGCCTGGCCGCCACGATCGAGCGCAACGGACTGGACGCCTTTCTGGCCAGCACCCTGATGGGGCTCCAGGGCATCGGTCTGGTCTGGGCCCTGCTCGCGGTGACGGGGCTGGTGGTCTTCCTGACCGAGATCACCAGCAACACCGCCGTCACCGCAACCCTGCTACCAGTGCTCGCCGCAACCGCCACGGCCCTGGGGCACCCGACCACGCCCATCCTGGTGGCGGCCGCCCTCTCGGCGAGCTGCGCCTTCATGCTCCCCGTCGCCACACCGCCGAACGCGGTGGTGTTCGCCTCGGGCAAGGTGGGCGCGGGTCAGATGGCGGGGGCGGGCCTTGGCCTCAATCTGATCGCCATCCTGCTCATTACCACCCTGGTCTACCTGCACCCGGGCCTTCCGCAGCTCCAGGGCTCCGCGGAGGCGGTCCCGGCCTGGACACCCCTGTCCAGCGGCTAAGCGCCCTACCCGAGGAGCCGCCCGGCGATATGGAAACCGCCAACATAGGTCCCCGCCGCCGCGCCCAGGGTACTGAGCAGGAAGACGACAAAGACCCGGGCGACCCGATTGTGCCACCAGCCGCGCAGGGTGCTCACGTCCTGCCGCAGGCGGCTGAAGTCGCCGACGCTCGGTTTGCGCACGGAAAGCTCGACGGCGGCCGTCACCATGCCGGCGCCGATTGCAGGATGCAGGGTGGTCAGGGGGGCGGCAAGGAAGCCGGAGACCACGGTCAGGGGATGTCCCCCGGCGACCAGGGTCCCGAGGGCACACAGCCCCCCTGTGATGACCACCCAGGCGACCACGAGGTCCATGCCCAGACTGGGGCTCTGAAGGAAGCCGTAGAGGAAGCCGCCCAAGACCAGGACCAGGACCGCCCAGGGAAAGACCCCGGACCAGCGGCTGGGCCTCGGGATCCGCTCCAGCTCCGCGATCTCCGAAGCCGGGTCCGCCTGCCCCTGCGACAAATGGCGCTGGATGCCCTTGAGGTGTCCCACGCCGACCACGGCTAGGACTCGCCCTGCACCGGTGCGGGCAGACTCCTGACACAACTTGGCGGCCATGTAGCGGTCACGCTCCGCGATCAAGGGAACATAGAGATCCTGCCGGCTCGCCGAGAACTCCGCGAAGGCCGTTTCCAGGACGTCCCCTTCCTTGAGCCGCTCCACCTCCTCCTCGGAGACCTCATCCGAGGTCAGCATGGCCCCCAGGAGTCCGACGAAGAGCCCATAGCGTTTCCACCAGCGCAGGCCCCCGGAGATGCGCTTCAGGGTCACGCCGATCTCGCGGTCGATCAGAAGGATCGGCAGGCCCCGCTCCTGTGCCAGGCGGATGGCCGTTCGCTGCTCTGCGCCCGGCTCGATACCGAATTGATCCGCGAGCCGCTGCTGGTAGGCAGAGAGGGCCAGGTTGGCGACGACCATATAGACCCGACCCTGTCGGATCACGGAGAACAGGTCCATCTGGCTCAGTGACTTGGGGTCGATCATGGCATTGAAGCGGGCGCGGCAGAGCTCCACCGCGACGGCATCGTAGCCGCCCCCTTCGATCAACCGGCGCACCTGCTCCGCACTGGCCCGGGAGACGTGGGCCGTGCCGAGGAGGGTAACCTGGGTCGCCCCCGCTTGAACCTCCAGCTGGGGCTCTGGGGAAACGGTCGGGGACTGGGCTGAGGTCTCGGTCATTGCTGGATCCTTGGGGACATGGCAGGGACGCTATCTCCGGGATTCGCTGACGTCCCGGCCCAGCGCGCAGGAAATGGCCCATGCCGGGGACTTTGGGCGGGAGGCAGGGGATGCCGTATGATGCGGCGAGCACGGCCACGGCCGAACACAGATTCCATCATTCCTCGGAGCCAGGATGCGGTCCCAATCATTCCGCCCCTTGAAGACCCTCATCCTCTGTGTACCGCTCCTGCTGGCCGGATGTGCCAGCGTCGAGCGTGACAAGCAGGCGACGGCACTTCAGGCTGCCGCCAACGGCTATGAGACCGCGATCCGCTGGGGCTACTACGAAACGGCCTTCGGATACCTGCACCCGGATCTGCGCAAGGACAAGGGCTTACCGGAAGGCCTCGGGAACCTGCGCGTCACGGGCTACGACGTTGTCCAACCCCCTCACATTCAGGACGAAGAAACGGCCGCTCAGATCGTCAACATCGAGTACGTATTCGAGGACCGGCAGGTGGTCAAGCGCCTTACGGATCGGCAGATCTGGAAATGGGACGACGAACAGGATTCCTGGTGGCTGATGTCGGGCCTCCCGGCTTTTCAATGACTTCCCGCGGCTTCCCTAATACGCCTGCGCCTCCATGACGCAATTGGGCACGAAGCGGATGCGATAGCTCTGCCGAGGCTCGATGTAGAGGACCCGGCGGCACTCATTGAGCCCGATGCTGAACTCGAAGAGCTGAAGGCCGGGGTCGAGCTGGAAGCTGTATTGCCGGTTGCGGTAAATGTTGAATGCCGGCTGGCCGTTGATCCGCAGCCGAATCGGGCTGAACAGGCCCACCACGCCCCCGCCCCGATAGACCGTCACGTTGGATGCCTCCAGGGGGTCCCGCACGACGGGCAACGGGCCGATCGGACCGCCGGTCGCACAGCCCCCCAGGAGAACCGACGCCAGCAAGGCGGCGCCGACGAGGAAATGGTTTCTGCCCCGACTCAAGCGCATTCCATGACCCCCGTGTGGATTTCGCCGCGCAAAACGCCGGCGTGTGACGCGACAAGCCCGAGGATCATGCCCCGCCCCAGTCGGCATCGTCAACCTGGCGGCACCCTCGGTTGCGAAGGACATCGAGCCGATAGCCATCGAGTCGGAGCGATCTGGTCCGGTCGGGCGCCCGGGGCGCGCGGCAAGAGCCCCTTGGAGCCCTGAGCCAACCCGGTGAGGACCTCGCAGCGTCGGGGTCTCATTCGGGCTCGTCGGTCAGGGGACCATCGTCGGGGACGGACAACGGGGGCTGCCTCACCCCATCCACGTAGCGGTCCCGAGCCGACTTCGCGCGCTCGAAGATCTGGAGGAGCTGCTCCCCGTCGCCCCGCCGGATACTCTCCGCCAGATCCGTCAGCTCCACGCTGAAGCGGCCGAGCATGGCCGAGAGGGCCTCTCGATTGGCGATGCAGATATCCCTCCACATGACGGGGCTCGAAGAGGCGATGCGGGTGAAGTCCCGAAAGCCGCCGGCCGCGTAGCGGAAGATCTCATCCGTTTCGTCCATGCGGGCCAGGGCGTCCACCAGACCGAAGGCGAGCATGTGGGGCAGGTGGCTGGTGGCGGCCAGGACCTCGTCGTGGTGGGTAACGGACATGCGGCTCACCTTGGCCCCACAGGTCCGCCACATCCAGTCCACCCACTCCACCGCCTCCGGCTCCGTCTCCGGCAACGGGGTCAGGATGACGCGGCGGTTGCGGTAGAGCTCGGGGTAGGAGGCGTCGACGCCGCTACGCTCCGTCCCGGCGATGGGGTGACCGGGCACCAGGCGGGGCGGCACGCGACCAAAGGCCGCGCGGGCGTCCGCCACCACGCTCCCCTTGACACTGCCCCCATCGGTCAGGATCGCGTTCGCATCCAGGCTGTCCCGGATTGCGGTGAAGATCCCGCGCATGGCCCCCAGGGGCACCGAGACGAAGACCAGATCCGCCCCCGCTACGGCAGTGGCCGGATCCTGGCTGAATCGGTCGATGACGCCAAGCTCCACCGCCCGCTCCAGATTGGGCAGGGAGCGGCCGCAGCCGACCACCTCCTCCACCGCGCGGGCTCCCCGCAGGGCCCTGGCCAGGGAGCCGCCGATCAGTCCCACCCCGATGATGGCCAGTCGCTGGATCATGCCGCCAGCGCCGTCCGAAGCGCCTCTAGGAAGCGGGCATTCTCCTGGGGCAACCCGATACTCACCCGCAGATGATTGGGCAGACCATAGTTGGCGATGGGCCGAACGATCACCCCGAGACGCAGCAGGGCCTCGTTGATGGGGCCCGCCGGGCGCCCCAGGTCCACCGAAACGAAATTGCCCACCGAAGGGATGCAGGACAACCCCAGGGCATCAAAGCCGGTGGTGAGCTGGCTCAAGCCGGCCCGATTCAGCTCCACCGAGGCCCGCACGTGGTCCAGGTCACCGATCGCCGCCGCGGCCGCGACCTGCGCGAGGGCGTTCAGATTGAAGGGCTGGCGCACCCGGTTGAGCAGGTCAGCGACCCGTGGGTCGCTCAGTGCGTAGCCCACCCGCAGGGCCGCAAGGCCGTGGGCCTTCGAGAAGGTGCGCGTGACGATCAGGTTCGGATAGGCACCGATCCAGCGGGTCGCGTCCGGGAAGCCCGGCTCGTCCACGTACTCCGTGTAGGCCTCGTCGACCACCACCACGCAGGTTCCGGGCAGGCGCTCGATGAAGGCCCGAAGCGCGTCCGAGGCGAGCCAGGTCCCGGTCGGGTTGTTGGGGTTGGCGATCCACACGACCCGCGTATGCTCGCCGACCAGGGCGGCCATGGCCTCCAGGTCGTGGCCGAAGTCCCGGGCCGGGGCGACCCGGGCGGTGGCCCCGACCGCCTGGCTGGCGATCGGATAGACAGCGAAGGCGTGCTCGGAGAAGAGCGATTCGGCCCCGGGATGCAGGAAGACGCGAGCCACCATGTCCAGCACGTCGTTGGACCCATTGCCCAGGGTGATGCAATGGGGGGAGACGCCATGGTGCTCGGCCAGCACCCCGCGCAGCTCGAATCCGCCCCCATCGGGATAGCGTCCCAGCTCGTTCAGGTGCGCCCCGATGGCGACCCGTGCCAGGGGACCGGGCCCCAGGGGGTTCTCGTTGGAGGCGAGCTTGATCGAGCCGGTGATCCCCAGCTCCCGCTCCAGCTCGCAGACAGGCTTGCCGGGCACATAGGGAGTCAGGCCGGCGATCCCGGGAGCGGCCAGGGCAAGGAAGGGGTTGTCGGATGGACTCACGCGATCGATCCCTTGGGTGCTCGACATCTTACAGAGCGGCCACGGGATAGGAGCCGAGGATCTTGAAGAGCAGGGCGTCGCCCTTGAGATGCTCCAGGGCCTTGGCGACCTCCGGGTCCTGGCGGTGGCCCAGGATGTCGATGAAAAAGACATAGTCCCAGATCCCGCGCCGCGAGGGCCGGGATTCGATACGGCTCATGCTGATGCCATGCTCGGCCAAGGGGGTCAGCAGCCGATGGAGGCCACCGGACTCGTTGCGGCAGGAGAGCAGGAGGCTCGTCTTGTCCTGGCC
>JBAPYD010000062.1:0-1608 GCA_049284555.1 Chromatiaceae bacterium
GCATCCACCCCAGGGTCGCCAGCCAGCCGAGCCCGAGCAACAGGGAGAGCCAGGGCCAGAGACCGACCGGCGGGCGGGAGTCCGGGAGGTCCCGCGACGGCCCAGGGACGTCATTCGAGCTCGGTACCGAATCCTTGGCTGACGCCGCCGGGGCGTGCTCCTCGGGGCGCGGCAACTCCGCCCCCTTTGATCCGTGCTCCGCCGAGGCGACTGTCCCGGCCGCCGGCTCCACCTGGAAGATCCGAGCGGGGATCACCGACACCCGCTCGCGGTCCTCCACCGTATCCCACCAGTGCAGGCGGATCTCCGGCAGGGTCAGGGGCCCCTCGCGGGTCGGCACCAAGGCCAGCTTGAGGGTCTTGACGGCGGAGGGGGGGCCACTGCCGGGCAGGTCCTCGGTGGACGGCGGCTCCGGGTAGACCTTGACCCCCTCGGCAGATCCCGCGTCCAGGGTCGGGAGCTGGGCGGCGGTGATCCCCTGGGCGGTGATGGTCAGGGTACGAGTCGCGGGCTCCCCGACCCGCAGCCGCGGCGGACTGGGGGTCCATTGATCGGCGAGCTGGATCGATTGGGCCGGAAGCCAGGGGCCCGTGGTGCCGGCCGGTTGGGGTCGGACCTCCAGGGTCACGTCAGGCCCCCGCTCCATCACCCGGCGCGCTCCGGTGGTGTCGGACATGCCGGGCATCCCGTTGAAGATCCCCCCGCCGAGCATCTCCTCAAGGTCTGCCAGGGGGCTGCGTTGGCCCCGCGGACGGCTGCTCGGCCTGGTCGCCCCGATCAGCACGGCCTCGAGGCGGGGAGACTGGATCGTGAGGGGGCCGCTGCGCTGGGGCACCACCAGATACCGGCGCTCGACGACGGTGTATTGCTCACCGTCCAACACCTCCCTGTAGCTATGGTCGTCGCCCCGCTGCTCGATGGTGGCCCCTTCGATCTTCGGATCCGACAGGCTCGCCCGCAGGAGCGGCTTGCGATAGTAGACCTTGACCCGGTAGGCGAATGGCTCCTGCACATAGGGCGACTGGGAATCCACCTCGGCGGCGAGGAACAGCGGGCGCGGACCGTCACCCGGCTCCACCTGGTCCGCCGGGACCACCTGAACGGGGACGGGTTGACTGCGCTCGTTCCCCAGGGCCAGGGACGGAATCGTCAGGTCCCCGACACGCTTGGGCGCCAGCTCCAGCACCCACTCCTGGGACCGGCTCATATCCCCGTTCACGATGGTCGTCCGTGAGCTCGTCGAGCGGCTGAGGATCTCGAAATCGGCCTCCAAGGGGGACAGATCCGGCTCCTCCTTGGGCTGGCCCTCGGCGATCAGCCGCAGCGTGAGCGTCTCGTTGGCACCCAGACGGGTCCGGTCCGGATCGGCCAGCAGCCCGGCGGCCAGGACGCGCGTCCCCCCCAGCACCAGGAGCAGCAGGATCAAAAGGGCTCGTGTCAGAGATGGACCGGGGCGCATGGGCATCGAGTCGCGGTTGGTCGAAGATGAAACGATGACGGGCGGCGGGCATTGGCCGAGCGGCCGCGCCGGGTGGTGACCCGGCGGTCACGTGGCTGGCGCCAGGGCTCGACGGTGCCTCCCGCAGGGAGGCTCCAGCCCCCAAGGGG